>NZ_CP023049.2:2100908-2401037 GCF_002285635.2 Chryseobacterium piperi
ACAAGATAAACGCAAAAATGGCAACACCTAGAAAAGAACTTTCCACCAATACCGAAAACTTGCAAACGCTTGCAGAAGCGTGTGATGTGAATGATGTACTCACACAAATATCGCTCCGTTGGAAAATGCAAATCCTCTACTGCATTGCTGAAGATATATCACAATTTAGCACCCTCAAAAAAGCTTTCCCTACCCTATCAGACCAAGTTTTGAGTAAAAGATTGAAAGAGTTGAAAGAAGAATTTCTAGTCGTAGCGGAACCGATTGAAGATACAGTACCGCCACAAATAAGATACATTCCCACTGAAAAAGCAACACAGTTGCTAAAGATCATCCTCGACCTCCATCATTGGGGACTGAACTGGAAAATGACGGGAAATAATTACTGCACTATGAATTTAGAAGAATTGGCACAATCGGAAAATGACAGAAAATAAATCGCTCTGGAACGTTCCCAGTTTTCATTGAGTTTTTTCTTTTTATCGCTATCTTCCAGACTTCTCCCTCCGCCCATTTCTCTGTAATATCTTGGGTACGTTCACCCAATTTCCGGAAGGTAAGTCCAAATGCACTTACCAGCCTCACGGCCTCGTGTCCTCGTGTCCTTCATTGCCTAAAAGGCCATTTAACATAAGATAGCCCTCTCTAAGCTCATCCTCAAGCCCCTTTAGATGATCAATGATTATTTTTTTGGTCCCGCAATGAAAATCTTCCAAATTTCCTTTTAAGATCATTGATATCCAGGATTTCTTGCGGTAGAATAGAAATTCTAAGTCTGAAGCATACGAACGAGAGCGAGAAATAGATGTACTTTATTCTAAATTCTTATTGACTATTCCCTACTAAAAATGATTGAAAAACATTAATACAGATCATTTAAAATTTTTAATTTTCAATCTCAATAATTTAATTTCTCCTGAGCTCAATAAATATTCTCCATAATTTAACATAATGATTAAAAGCCAGATAGCCAATAACTTCTTCAATTGGATAATATTTTATCTGATTTTATTTTTATAATTCAAAAAAACATTCTATATTTGCACCCACAAAAAACGAGGTAAAATTCGTTTCAGATGACCTTTAATCGGGGCGTAGCGTAGTCCGGTCATCGCGCCTGGTTTGGGACCAGGAGGTCGCAGGTTCGAATCCTGCCGCCCCGACTTTTTAAAGACCTTTTAAGGGTGCGTAGCTCAGCTGGATAGAGCATCTGCCTTCTAAGCAGACGGTCAAAGGTTCGAATCCTTTCGCGCTCACAAAAAACTCACAATTTTTATTGTGAGTTTTTTTGTTTTATATTAGACCTATGTGTTATTGCTACATCCTTTTTTCTAAATCTTTAAACAAATATTATATTGGTCATTCTTATGAAGAGCTACAGGAAAGATTAAGAAAACATTTATCAAATCATAAAGGTTTTACGGCAAAGGTAAAAGATTGGAATATTGTCTATTATGAAATTTTTAATTATAAGTCTGAAGCATACGAACGAGAGTGAGAAATAAAAACTTCAATACTTGCTTCCACTTGCACGAAAAGCTACAAGGCACAGTTAATTGGTTATAGCTTCTTTACCAAATTTTTTCAGCGTTAAAAAATGCGAGTGTAGCGCTGATAAAAAGCTCTTATTTTCATTGTAAGGCAAATTGAACTCCATCGCTGTCTTCTTCACAATGGCGGAGATCGCTCCATAATGTATGTGGCAAACTTTAGGAAATAAGTGATGCTCGATCTGCCTGTTAAGTCCACCAAGAAAAAAGGCAGCGAGTTTATTGTGTGTTGCAAAATTTGCTGTTGTACGCATCTGGTGCTCAGCCCAGGCTTCTTCCATCTGTCCGGCTTCGTTAGGCATCGGAAAATTGGTATTCTCAACAACATGAGCCAGCTGAAATACCAGTCCCATCGTTAAGCCTTCAGCAATATGTAAAAATAGAAAGCCAATCAGAAACTGCCACCAGCTTACATCCAGGACCCATAACGGCAGTCCAATAAAAAGGAAATAATAGAGTGCTTTATAGAAAAATAAATTGAAATACTCCAGTTTAGGATGTCTGTTCTGATGCGCACCAATTTTTTTTTGGAAAAACTTCACAAAATCCTTACGGAATACCCATGATAGGGAGGCCAGACTGTAAAGCGGAAAAGCATACCAATGCTGGTATCGTTGGATACTATTCACTTCATCTTCTTCAGCAATCCGGATTAACCCCGGCGCTACCTCAATGTCCTCGTCGTGCCCAGGGATATTGGTATATGTATGGTGAACCACATTGTGGGTGATACTCCAAACGTATGGATTAGCGCCGATCAGATTAAAAATAAACCCGAACAACTTATTTATTTTTTTATTACCCGAGAGGGCACCATGTATAGCGTCGTGACATATATTAAAACCGACAAAGGCACTAAACATACCCAAAACCACTGCAAGTGGCAAGAGCATCCAGATAGGCAACAGAGCCGAAATGATTACAAGGTAGATTCCAATGAACCCCACAAGGAAAAACACAGTTTTACCCCACATATGGGCATTGGCATGTTGACTTAATTCATTCTGACTAAAAAATTGATCTACTCTACTCCTGAGAGTTGCATAAAAAAGAGAACCAGAAGCTGATGAGAATTTTACTTTTTGTGACATAAGATATCTTGTTTGATCTACCTGACGCGAACAAACAGATGTATTAAAATCGGGTGTTGGAATAAGGAGGATATTCGGTCTTCCGGCACATTACCGGATTATATACACATATAACGTATTAATTGTTAATTTATTATAGTTTCATTAAATGCACATCTATAAGATTGTGATTCTATTAGAATTAATTGTCCTTTTTTATAATAAATATTATCTAAAAAGACAGACAGAACATTATATCTAATATTTAAACTCTTCAATGACCTTATCATTAAATAGAGCTTTCATACACTTTTTATGATTTTTTGCTGCACCCTGTACACTCCATATGATAGTATACCTTTCACCACTCCTCATTTCTTTCCATCTGCATGGTTTTAAATGATATTCTTTAATCAGACTTTCATACTCATCAATCACATTACTTCCATAAGGAAGAGTAATCTGATACATATAGCGAATACTTATCTTATCAATAATACTCTGGATATTATTAAATAAAATAAGCAGTAAAAACACAGCAATTGAGCCTACAACAGCTTCTTTATAATATCCTGCACCTATGGTCATCCCCAAAGCGGCACAAATCCAAATAGTCACCGCTGTAGTAAGCCCCGACACTCTGCTTTCTTCTTTAAAGATAACACCCGCTCCCACAAATCCGATTCCGGTAATAATGTTGGCCGCAATACGATCAGGACTTCCTTCTCCTCCAATGCTTAGAGAAAGCATAGTAAATATACAAGATCCCAGAGTAACTAAGATCATCGTTCGCAGTCCTGCTGATTTTAGCTGATACTCACGTTCAATTCCAACTATCCCACCCACGAAAATGGAGAATAGGATGGGAAATATATCATCGATAAAATTCATCTGTGTACTTTTTTTCTAACGTAAAAATAAAAAAACCACTGCAATATATACAGTGGTCTTATTTATTATTTTAAAAAC
Organism: Chryseobacterium piperi; assembly: GCF_002285635.2. NCBI lineage: Bacteria > Pseudomonadati > Bacteroidota > Flavobacteriia > Flavobacteriales > Weeksellaceae > Chryseobacterium > Chryseobacterium piperi. Next base: position 2,104,498 of record NZ_CP023049.2, read on the forward strand.
TTATTTCAGCTTATATGAGCTTCCATCCCAAAGATAAGTTTTGGAAGAGTATTTCTTCTTTTCTCTATCGTTATCATCTTTTTGCATCTCTTCTGTTTTAAAAACAATGGTATTGGAAGTACCTCCTTTATCATTTGGAAATACAAAGCTTTCGCTATGGTAATAAATATCTGCATCCCCTACATTCATTAGCTGAGGCAATGCAATTAATTTTTTATCCTTAAACAACACATATTGATCATAACTGGCAATTCCACAAGCTTCTCCTGAAACCATTGCTTTTAGGGTTAATTCAACATTCTTCAGTTGATGATTGCTTTCTACGGCAAATGTTCCATAACTTAGTTCTTCTCCCGATCCTGTATTGAAAAAAACCTCATCAATTAAAGTATTGCCTTCTACAGCTTTTATACTTGCAATATTCTGGTTTATATTATCTCCAAGTTGTTTATCTTTCTTTTTTTCAGTTTTTGAAAGCCCAAAAAGAAAATCATAGCCATTTTTATTTCTGTAGCCTACACAAAGATTTCCACCCCAAATATATCCTTCAGAGTTTTGACCCCCTTTTTGATACGATATTTTATACCAATTTGATCTTCTTTCTCCTAATTTTAAAATCGTTTCATCTTTTTGAAGAATGAGAATCTGCTGATTGGTTGGCAAAGAATCCAATACCTGGGCATTTACATGAGGCTCCTTTCGTACTCTTGTCCAATCTGTAAAAATTTTCTGTGATTTATTTTCTTCAAATTGAAAAATTCCATTAGCATAGACCATTTCATCTTCCTGTGCAGAAAACAATTGTAATACAAACAAAGAAAAACATGTAAATAGAAATTTCATAGGCTTTCTATTAATTATTTTTCTAATAATAAGCTCACCCATTCTTCACGCTGCAGCTGCTTTTTCAGCTCAAGATTATTTTCCCTACACACTTCCAGTATATCTTCCACATCGAAAAAGCAAAGCCCTGACAGCAATAGCTTTCCTCCTTTATTTAAAACGGACACATAAGTAGGAATATCCGAAATAAGAATATTACGATTGATATTGGCTAAAATAATATCAAAATTCTCTTTCCCTAAATTCTCAGCGGTGCCTTGTTCAATATCTAAAGTAACTCCATTTCTCTCTGCATTTTCTTTAGAATTTTCAACGGACCATTCATCAATATCAATTGCTTTCACGTCACCGGCACCCTGCTGCTTCGCATAAATTGCCAATACAGAAGTCCCACATCCCATATCCAGAACTTTCTTACCTTGTAAATCCATATCCATCATTTGCTGAATCATCAAATGTGTCGTAGGGTGATGTCCTGTCCCGAAAGACATTTTAGGTTGAATGATAATTTCATGCATTCCCGGCACAGATTCATGGAATTCAGCTCTGATCAATACTTTATCATCAATATTGATCGGTGAAAAGTTCTTCTCCCATTCTTCATTCCAGTTGATATTCGGCATTTCCTGGAAAGAATATTCTATTTTTACATTTTCATTTTCAAAAAGCGGAAGCGCTTTAAGGTCATTTTCATTGAATGCATCTTTCTGAATATATCCTAAAATACCGTGAATTTCTTCAGTGAAACTATCAAAACCTATTTCAATAAGCTCTGCCATTAATATTTCGTTCCACGGTTGGAGCGGAGAAATTTTAAAGTTGAATTCTAAATAATTTTGCATGTGATCAATTTGATGCAAAAATAAAACTACTTTTTTGAATTCATGTTTTTTTAAGCATAAAGTCTGCAAAGATTTTTGAATGATTAATCATTTGAAAAATCATTCAAAATATTAAGTTTTGGCTAAAGCCGAAAATATGATACATAGAAAAAGCGGGCTAAAGCCCGCTTTTATTGATTTTTATAAAATAGATCTAGGGCTTTCATTCTAGAAGTCATCAACTCTAGACATCGAACTTCGATCCGATTTGTTAAGGGTTTGTAGAAAAGATAGAACCGTTCGCAATTAAAGCTCTTCTGTTCATTTTTAGGATATCTCTTACCCATTCTGCAAAATCTTCCGGCTGTAATACTTTTTCCGGATTTCCGTCTGTCAGTCCTCCCTGAATACTCATATCAGAAGCAATAGTACTTGGTGTAAGGGTAATAACACGGATATTTTGCTTTCTCCATTCTGCCATCATTGATTGTGACAAAGAAATAACAGCTGCCTTAGAAGCTGCATAAGCGGACATATTTCCGCCACCTTTTAGCCCTGCAGTTGAAGCAACGTTAACAATATCTCCCTCTCCTTTTTCTTTCAGAAACGGATAAACAGCTTTCGCAGCATAATAAACCCCGAAAAGATTGGTTTTAATTACCTGCTCCCAGGTTTCGGATGGCATTTCTTCGATAGAACCAAAGTCTCCTATCCCTGCATTATTAACCAAAATATCTACCCCTCCCAATTGTTCAGCCAAAGATTCTATGCCTTTTTTTACCGCTGCTTCATCATCTACACTAAAAGTTGCATATGCTGAATTAACTCCTATATTTTTAATTTCTTCAACAGTATCTTTTAGATTCTTTTCATTTCTCCCTGTAATGGCAACATTTACTCCCTCATTTGCCAGAGCTAAAGCTACTGCTTTTCCTAAGCCTCTTCCACCACCTGTAACAATGGCATTTTTTCCTTTAATGTTCATAATAATACTTTTTGTCAGACAAATTTACGAAACAACATTTTCACAAAGCCTCCGAATTCAGAATTTAATAAACATTTAACCACAAAAATGGGTTTAACCTTCTCTTTTTGAAGTAACAAAATAAAACCGGCTTATATATTATATTAAGCCGGCTTCTTTGAAAGTATAGTAAAAATAATTTATTTATTTTTTAGCTGATCAGGAATATTAGTCGTAATAAAACCTATCCCCTGCCCTTTTAATTTTTCATAAACAGTGACATCATTTACCGTCCATGAATTAGTAATCAGGCCTAGTGCTTTAGCTTCGGAAATCCATGTTGGATTTTTTTCAAAAACACTGTAGTGATAATCTAAACCATCCAGTCCTTCTTTTTTAATTTCCTGAGGAGATAATTCCCCATTCAGATACTGAACTTTAAATTTAGGGTCTGCTTTTTTTAGTTCTTTACAGATGTTTAAGCTGAAAGAAATAAATTCGCTTTGCCCATCCAGCTTCATATCTTTTATCATTTTAACGGTCTTTTGAACCAATTCGTCTTCTTTTTCTTTTGTCTTATCCGGCTTAATTTCAACAATCAGCTGAAGTGCAGGGTCTTTCTTTCCTTGCTTCAGGTAATCTTTTAGGGTCGGAAAGTTTTCCCCGTTTGATAACTTCTCTTTTTCCAGTTCCTTGAAATTGGTTTCGGAAATCTCCATTTTCCCATGATGCTCATCATGGTTGACTACAAGAACTCCATCTTTAGTCATTCGTACATCGAATTCAGCACCATAAATTTTTAATTTCTGTGCATTTTCCAATGATTTCAGGGAATTTTCCGTGGTAGGAGGTTGTGTCTGCCAATAACCTCTGTGTGCGATAATCTGGGTTTGTGCCTTCATTGCAACTGTACTTAAAACTGCTAACCCTAAGATAAAATTTTTCATAATATAATTAGATAATTAAAAAATTTCAAAGTATAAGACTTTGACATAAAGGTAGTATTAAATTTTAGAAAGTATATTTTGCACCGATCTGAATTTGATAAGGATTTCCTGACAATGGCTCTAAACCACTCGTATTTCTTATATATTCAAATTGTTTCGTATCAGGATTAAACTTTGTAATTCTATACAGAGAGGTATTTCCATAAGATTTATTCACTCCCCATTCTTTGTTAAGTAAATTCGCTACGTTAAAAATATCAATTGAAAGTTCAAAAGCACCGATTTTTTCAAATTTTATTTTTTTAGCAACACGAACATCCCAAACCCCGAAGAACCCATTTTTTCCTCCGTTACGTTCTGCAATCTTATTATTATAATCCGTGATATAATTTTTTAAGGCTTTTCCTACCTCAGGATCATCAATCAGAGATTGAGTCAGGTTCGGGAAAATATATGCCAGGTCATTAGAATCTACAAAATCCCCATTTACGTTACCTCCGGCAGTCATGGAGAAACGAGTTCCTCCGATCCCTGAATATCGAAGACCTACGGTAAACCCTGCAATAGTAGGTGAGTTTCCATATAATACTATTTTGTTACGGAACTGGTTATCTGAATAAGTCATTCTTAAATTTCGCGGATCACTTTCAACCATGGTTGATAATGTTGCAGAATTTGCTACATTTCCATTGTAAGACGTATTATCCTTGATATCAGACCAGGTATAACTTGCCGTAATTTCTCCATCTTTCCAATAACGGTAACTTGTATCAACTACAAATGAAAACTGATTTACTTTTCCATCACTCACCAGCTCTAATACTCTACCAAAATTAGGGTTTATCCTTCCTGCTTTCCAATCTATCGATACACTATTATTAGGATTGTTTACGATACCACTGGTAGGAACAAATACACCTCTTCCTCCTTCATTATTCAGTGTAAAGTAAGGATTGGCAACCATGTTTCTATCATAGTAGAAATAATTGTTTCTTCCTAAAGCCATATACCCTGCTATTCCTGCCCTGAATCTTTCATTAAAGAAGTGAGTATATGAAATATTCGCTTTATAAACGATTGGAATTCTGGCATCTTTTCCTGTATAATTGATGGTTGGAACCTGATACTGTGCTAATGAAGGTACTGTTCCATAATCATTTCTGTAATCCGCAAAGTTTGGAACAAGTCCTATAGCTGTAGGATTCACATCCACTGTTGCCAGATGCCTGCCGTCAAACACCAGATTATTAATCACCATATAATTGTTGATATCAGATGAGAAAATTCCCGCTCCGAATTTCAGGAAATCTCTATTTCCCTCATTCATATTCCATTCGAACTGAAATCTTGGCTGAATCACAAATGATTTGATCCGATTATCTGTTCTGATTCCCATTTCATCATACAACTTCTGATTAAGCCCTGCCTTTGGATAGCCTCCATAATCAAGTCTTAATCCGGCCATTAAATCAAGACCTCTTGCAATTTTAGTCTGAATCTGACCATAAACACCTATATTCCAGATATTGGATTTTACAGAAGGATCATCCATTAAAGGAACTTCTCTGTAGAACCTATAGGGCGTAAGATTGTTGAAATTCCCCATTCCCTGGAACTGAAACCTTCCGTTAACCTCACTTCCATACACTGATTTTGCTCCGGTATACATTAAATCTGCCCCGAAAGTGTATTTTATCTTATCGGTATTATAGTATAAATTGTCAACGATCTGGAAAACATTGTTTCTAAAACTTTCCTGTCCAAAACGATGTCCGCCGATCTGGATATTAGTCGTACGGTCTTTACCATCAATATTAGAAACTACCCCTTCTACAATAGCCCTTGGAACGGCATGTCCTAATTCATTATTCTGGTAACTATCCTGAAAAGTATATAAATATTGTGCTTTTAATTCATTAGTCAGATTCGATTTCAGATTGGATCTCAAGGTCAACAATAAGCTGTTATCCATATTCTTATCATTTCCATAAGATTCAAAGAAGTTGATGGCTGTATTATCCACCAATCCATTTTTATTTAAATCATAAGTAAAGTTATTCCTCAGTGTCAGTAAGTTCTTCTCATTAATCTGCCAATCTAAACGTAAGAATGCAGCATCTGAGTTTCTCACCTTATCAAAGCTTCCGAATTGCGGTGTATTCCCCACTCCGTATTTTGCTCTGGCAACATCTAAAAACTGATTTAATGTCTGATTGGTAACATTTAATCTCAGCTCATCTTCTTTTGACCGTACATCTGCAATAATCAATGGTCTTGAGTCTAGCTGGTGATCCCAGGCTACAAAAAAGTGTAATTTATTTTTAATGATAGGCCCACCCAATGAGAATCCAAATTGTGAGGTAGAGAAATCATTTTGTCTTTTATTCCCTCTGATATCGTATGGACTTGAAAGCCAGTTTGTCCTTAGGTATTCCCAGGCACTTCCTGTAAATTTATTGGTTCCGGATTTCGTAACCGCACTCACGGTTCCACCACCACTTCTTCCTAAAGTAACATCGTATTGATTTGTTGTAATTTTAAATTCCCGAACCGCTTCAATTGAAATGGAAAACGGGGCTCCACTCCGGCTCGTTGTAGAACCTGCAGAAGTTGGGTTTTTAGCAGTCATCCCATCAATCGTAAAATTGGTAGAAGAACCCAGCTGTCCAGATAAATTTCCTCCTTTTCCACTTAAAGGAGAAAGCTCAGTAAGATTGGTGAAATTCCTTCCGTTAACCGGTAAAATCCCCATATTCTTTGCAGAGATAGCAGTCGCAGCACCTAAGTTTCCAATTTTGTTTTTCAGGTTTCCTGTTACCACTACTGCTTCTATCACTTTTTCACTCCCCAGATCCATATTGACTGTAACCTGATCTCCAAAGTTCACATTATATCCTTCTCTTTTTTCATCATTTACGATAACCGTATAAGGTCCGCCAAGAGGAATTTCCTTAAAAATATATTCCCCTTTTGAGTTGGTCTCGGTCTCAGTTTTGAAACCTGTGGACTCATTAACAATAGTTACTTTTACTTTTCCTTCAGTGGTACCCGCATTCGTTATCTTCCCTGTAATAGAAGCCTGTGTAGTTTGCGCGTAAGCCAGTGTCCCAAAGCTTAAAAACAACAATCCCAATACAATCTTTACTTTTCTCATCTTTTCAAATTAGCTAGCCGCAAAGGTATAAGGTCTTATAAGGCATCCTGTTTACGGGAGTTTTAACATTTTTTTAATTAAATTAAAACGTTATGTTAAATAATTACCAACAAAACACTTATCCAGTATATAATCAGCCACTTATGTCATATTACATAATTTTAATTTTCCTTCATTATTTAATTATCTTATTTTCTAAATGATATTTGTTTTAGCTATTTTTGCTCAAAAGAAAGAATAGCAATGTCCGAAAACATTCAATTAAAGATAGAGCAGCTTCGAAAGGAGCTTCATCAGCATAATGAAAATTACTATTTACTGGATGAACCTACCATTTCAGATTTTGAATTTGACCTGTTACTGAAAGAGCTTCAGGATCTTGAAGTAAAATATCCTGAATTTTATGATGTCAACTCTCCTACCATGCGGGTTGGAGGTGGAATTACTAAGGTTTTCCCAACCATCCAGCATAAATTCAGAATGTATTCCCTGGACAATTCTTATGATTTTGATGATCTTGAAGATTGGGAAAAACGGATTATTAAAACCATTAATGATCCTGTAGAATTTGTTGCCGAATTAAAATATGACGGTGCCTCTATTTCCATTCTTTACGAAAACGGAAAACTAGTTCAGGCCGTAACCCGGGGAGATGGTTTTCAGGGAGATGAAATCACATCCAATGTCCGTACAATTTCCGATATTCCTTTGACATTAAAAGGTGACTTTCCCAATCATTTTTTTATGCGCGGGGAAATTTTTCTCACGAGAAAAAACTTTGATAAAATCAATAAGCTCCGTGAAGAAGAAGGTCTGGATCCATTTATGAATCCAAGAAATACAGCCAGCGGAAGTTTAAAAATGCAGGATAGCGGTGAAGTAAGAAAACGCGGACTTTCGTCTGTTCTATATCAATATGTTTCAGAAGAAGTTCCTACTAATACTCATTGGGAACTGCTTCAGAAAGCACAAAGCTGGGGTTTTAAAACCTCTCAGCAGGCTAAGCTTTGTCGGACATTAGATGAGGTAAAGGATTTTATCACTTTCTGGGATGTAGAACGCCATAACCTACCATTTGAAATTGACGGAATTGTATTGAAAGTTAATTCATTACAACAGCAACGACAGCTTGGATACACTGCAAAATCTCCGCGTTGGGCAATGGCTTATAAATTTAAAGCGGAAAAAGTAGAAACACAGCTGCAAAGTGTTTCATATCAGGTAGGGAGAACCGGAGCCATCACTCCTGTTGCTAATTTAAAACCAGTATTACTGGCAGGAACCATTGTAAAAAGAGCATCACTTCATAATGAAGATATTATTAAAAAACTTGATCTTCATGATCATGATTTTGTCTATGTAGAAAAAGGGGGTGAGATCATTCCTAAAATCATTGCGGTAAATACAGAAAAAAGAGCTCCGGAAAGCACAGAAATTCAATATATCAAGCACTGTCCGGAATGTGGGACAGAACTGGTAAAAGTGGAGGATCAGGCCATTCATTTCTGCCCTAATGAACTTCATTGCCCACCACAGGTCGTTGGAAGAATGATCCATTATGTTTCCAGAAAAGCTTTAAACATTGAAAATTTAGGAAGCGAAACGATCGAACAACTGTATCGTGAAAAGCTGATTGAAAATCCGGCAGACTTCTATACTTTGACAAAAGAGCAACTACTTCCATTAGAAAGAATGGCAGAGAAGTCTGCCCAGAATATCATTTCAGGGATTGAGAAATCAAAAGAGATTCCTTTCGAAAAAGTGTTGTACGGAATAGGAATCAAACATGTTGGTGAAACTGTTGCCAAAAAACTGGTCAAAAACTTCCCAACCATTGATGATTTAAAAAATGCAACAGCTGAAGAGCTTTGCCAGGTAGAAGATATAGGATCTAAAATTGCTTACAGTATTGAAGCCTTTTTCAATAATTCTGAAAACATCCTTATGCTGGAACGTTTGAAATCATATGGCGTTCAGCTTGAAAAGGGAGAAAGTACCAATGAGGTTATTTCTAACGTTTTAGATGGAAAAACATTCCTTTTTACAGGTAAATTATCATTGTTCACCAGGGAGCAGGCAGAAGAAATGGTAGAAAAACATGGCGGGAAAAATATTTCAGCCGTTTCAAAAAATCTTAATTTCCTCGTTGTAGGAGAAAAAGCCGGCAGTAAATTGAAAAAAGCCCAGGATATCGGAACCATAGAAGTTTTGGACGAACAGCAATTTCTTGACCTGATCGAAAAGTGATCAAACTATTTACAAAAGATCAGGTTACGGTTCAAAAATTCATCAAGAATTAAAATCATCTAATGATAATAAAAAGACTGTCTTCTTAAGGCAGTCTTTTTTTATAAGCTTTAATCATTACATAAGAATTTATTGTATTTTTATTCAAGGTTTTAATTTTATAAAAATGGATTTTCTACAAGATCATTACTCCGTCCAAAATGAACTGTTACTGATATTCATTTCAGTAATTCTTGGTCTTTTAATAGGTGCTGAAAGGGAATATAGAAATAAATCTGCAGGACTCCGTACCTTCATTCTGGTTTGCTTCGGATCTTGTCTGTTTACTATTTTATCGATTAAAATAGGTGTTCAGAACCCTGATCGTATAGCGGCAAATATTATTACCGGCATTGGCTTTTTAGGAGCTGGTGTTATTTTCAAAGGAGATAGTAAAATAGATGGAATCACAACTGCTACCACTATCTGGGCAACGGCTTCCATTGGAATGGCGGTTGGCTCAGGATATGTATATTTTTCTTTGCTAGGGACAGCATTAGTACTTTTGGTTTTGAATTCATTGAGCTATCTTCAAAACTTTATTGATAATAATCATAAAATCAGGGAATATAAAATATCCATTTCAGCTTCAGATCATATCAACCATTGTGAAGAACTGTTTCGGAATAATCATTTAAAGTTTCTGATCATAAGACAGCAATATTCACATGATAGTTTGACGACAACCTGGAGACTTACCGGAAATTACAAACAACATGAACTGCTAATCAGACAAATGATGAATGATCCTAAGATCATGTCCTACCAGTTTTAGGGCAAAAAAATAAAGGCTTAAAGCCTTTATTTTATTTTTTCTTGAAAACATAGAGATCTTTGTTCGGTCCGTCAATTTCTTTTCCATCAAGATCAAGCTGAATAAGCATGTTTTCTCCCACCTTATATTTATAATTAGCGGTTTTTCCTTTTAAGGTAATAATACTCCCTGTGGCATCCCACTCAAAGGTTCCTTTATCTTCATTTTTTGATTTTCTATCAATATACTCTTCTGTGATACTGAACGTCTTATCTTGATTCAATGTCAAGGAGGTCTTGATTCCCGGGCAATCTGCGCATGGAACTACAGCATCATAAGTCCCGTCCCAATCTAAAGAATTCTGGGAATTATGAGTGTCTATTGCGTTCGCTATAGATGCAGAATCTGCAGAAGTATGAATAGCTGCTGAATCAACATTTGAGTTAGAGGATATTTCCTGTGTTTTCTCTTTTGGGGAACATGAAGTTAAGAGTATAGCCAATAAGCTACCTGTTAAAAAAAAATTGTTTTTCATAAATTGAATTTTAGTTCTACTAAGGCACAAATTACGCAATAATATTTCACAATCCAAGGGATTAGTGAGGGTTTCAACATAATTTAAATCAGTTTTAAGTATATTTTCTACCCTATACTTTTAATTTTCTTCGTAAATTAGGCAAAATTTTGATTATGATAAAAAAGATACTTTTATCTGCATTTCTTCTACCTGCAGCAATGGCATTTGCACAACAATATGGAGGAATGTGGATTCCTACGGAGTTGAATGAAAAGGAAATGAAAGATCTGGGAATGAAAATCTCTGCAAAAGACATCTTCAATCCTCAAAAAGCAAGTATAAAAGATGCTGTAGTACAGTTTAATGGAGGATGTACTGCAGAAATAATTTCACCAAAAGGATTATTATTAACCAATCATCATTGCGGATATAGCCAGATTCAGGCTCATTCTACTGTTCAAAATGATCTTTTATCCAATGGATTCTGGGCTAAAAACATGAATACAGAGCTTCCCAATCCAGGCTTAGTAGTAGATTTTATCGTAGATATCAAAGAAGTAACCAATCAGATTCTGGAAGGAACTGAACCTCTTACAGAGCCGGAGCTTTCAAAAAAAATCAACAAAAATATTGAGATTTATAAAAACTCTCAAAAAACAGAAGCCTACCAATCTATCACAGTAAAGCCTATGTATTATGGGAATAAATATTATGCCTATACCATAGAAACATACAAAGATATCCGTTTAGTAGGAGCTCCGCCACAAAGTATTGGTAAATTCGGAAGTGATACGGACAACTGGGTTTGGCCAAGACATACGGGAGACTTCTCTATGTTCAGAATTTATGCTGACAAAAATAATAAGCCGGCGGAATATTCTAAAGATAATGTTCCTTATGTACCTAAACATTATCTGCCTGTCTCTATTAAAGATAAAAACGAAAATGATTTTACATTTGTATTCGGTTTCCCGGGAAAAACAACAGAATACCTTCCTGCAATCGCAGTTGAAAAAATCATGACGGAAATTGATCCTGCCAGGATTGCCGTACGAGACGTAGCATTAAAAACTTTAGACGAAAAAATGCGTGTTGATAATGCAACCCGTATTAAATATGCTTCAAAATATGCTTCAGTAGCTAATTACTGGAAAAAATGGATTGGTGAAGTAGAAGGGCTTAAAAAATCAAATGCAGTCGAAAAGAAAGTAATGTATGAAGGTTCTTTAATAGCCAAAAATCATGAAATTAAAACAACCCTGGATCAGCTAGGTAAATTATATAATGAGCAGTCTACTTATGCTTTAAATAATGCCTACTATACTGAAGTCATTAAAAATGCCGAAACTTTAAAGGTTGCCGGCGACTATTATAATTATATTACTTCTGTAGAAGCAGGAAGAATGGATGAAAAAGAGCTTACTACATTAAAGAACAAGCTTACTTCATTCTATAAAGACTACAGTCCGGAACTGGATGCAAAGGTCACTGCAAAATTATTGGCTCTGTATGCTAATAAGACCATGCCTCAATTTTTACCATCAGGATTTGATAAGTTCAAAAATGAAGCTCAAAATATTCAGACCATAGAAGAAATTTCCAAAAATTCGGTGATTACCGGTAGAACCAATGTCAACGGTGCAAGCCTTAGTACTGATGTTGAAAAGGCATTTTCTAACCAGGATAAATTAATCAAAACCATTAAAAAAGATCCGGCTTACCAGCTATATCTTTCCATTAGAGATACCTATATGAAGGTTGCAGATCCTCAATACTCTTCTCTTCAGGCAAAAATTGATGCATTACAGAAGAAGTTTATGGATCAGCAGATGACAACGGATAAAGACAGAAAATTCTTTCCTGATGCCAACTCTACTCTTCGGGTAACGTACGGTAAAGTTAGAGGCTCCAATCCAAGAGATGCTGTTTCCTATGGTTACCAGACCCATTTAGCCGGAGTTATAGAAAAATATATTCCTGGAGACTATGAGTTTGATGTACCAAAAAGATTGATCGATCTTTATAATAAAAAAGATTATGGAAATTATAGAGATAAAAGTGGTGATGTTCCTGTAGGGTTCACTGCTACGAATCATACAACAGGAGGAAATTCAGGAAGTCCTGCATTGGATGCTTATGGAAATTTAGTTGGATTAAACTTTGACAGACAGTGGGAAGGAACTATGAGTGATATCAATTATGATCCGCGTTTCAGTAGAAACATTATGGTTGACACTAAATACATTCTTTTCATCATTGATAAGTTTGCCGATTCCAAATGGCTAATCGATGAGATGAAGATTATAAAATAGTTTTTATATTTATAAAATTCAAAAACCCTATTTAATAATTATTAAATAGGGTTTTTTATTGTTTTAAAAAGGAAATTTAAAATTTTTAGCAATAGAGATATTCTATAGAAAATGATTTATCATTACTCTATATCTATGTAATTTTAAATAAAACTTTTTTATGAACCATAATCATCTTAAAGTGTGCACGGCATGCGGTACACAATATCCCGAGGACCATACTGAAAACAAATGTATTATTTGTGAAGACGAAAGACAAGCAGTACCTCAAAATGGACAATCCTGGACAACCCACGAAAAGTTGTTGGAAAAACACAGTGTGAAAATCAAAAAGATCAATGACAAACTCTATGAATTTCTGGTTAACCCAACGTTTTCTATCGGCCAACGAGCCTTCCTTATTATTTCAGAAAACGGAAATGTATTATGGGACTGTATTCCTTTACTGGATGAAGGTGCAATAGAATTTATTAAATCCAAAGGAGGATTAAAAGCCATTGCTTTTTCACATCCGCATTATTATTCCAATATGAGAATGTGGGCTGAAGCTTTTAATTGTAAAATTTATATCCATCAAAAGGATCAGGAATGGGTGGTGAATAGAGGAAATTATATAGAGTATTGGAATGGTGATTATATTGAGTTATGGGATCAGTTAAAGCTTCATCATATTGGTGGACATTTTGAAGGAAGTTCTATCATAGAAATCCCCTGGATCAGTGAAAATGGGACTCTTTTGATCGGAGATACCATGTACCTTTCCCCATCAATGAAACATTTTGCTACCATGAGAAGCTATCCGAACAGAATTCCTCTCCCGCTAAATGAAATCAGAAGAATTGAAAAGCGTTTTGATGAGATTACCTTTGATACCATTTACGGTTTTTATTCTTATCAAAATGTAGAAAACAATGCTAAAGAAATTGTGAGGAGCTCATTTGAGAAATATCAGTAGTTGGTAAGAGTTGAGTGTTTCTAGTTGCTTATTTTTAGTTGTCGGGCCAGTTACTAGTTACTTTCCTTCTACTTAATCCCTAATCCCTCCTGCCACCTATTACCTATTACCTATTACCTATTACCTATTACCTATTACCTATCATCTGCAACCTTGTATGTATGTATGTATGTATGTATGTATGTATGTATGTAGTAGTAGTAGTTTGTATCTGTCTATAACAAAAAAAGTCTCATACAAATAAATGTATGAGACTTTTTAATAAAAACTGGCGGCGACCTACTCTCCCGCTTTCGCAGTACCATCGGCGCTGGTGGGCTTAACTTCTGTGTTCGGAATGGGAACAGGTGAGCCCCACCGCTAAAACCACCCTAAAGGCTTTATATAAGAGGTTAGACTTTAGTCATTAGAGGTTAGATCATTCTCTAACTTCTAAATTCTATTTGCTAACTTCTGGTTTTAATCGATAAAAACGTTCACAAAGACAAAACCTTTACTGCGCAACTAAGTGCTGCCAATTAGGCTATAAATCTACGGGTAATTAGTACTACTCGGCTATGCTGTTACCAACTTTACACCTATAGCCTATCAACGTGGTCATCTCCCACGACCCTTAAAAGATGTCTCATCTTGAGGCGAGTTTCGCACTTATATGCTTTCAGTGCTTATCTCTTCCAAACGTAGCTACTCAGCGGTGCACCTGGCGGTACAACTGATACACCAGAGGTTTGTTCAATTCGGTCCTCTCGTACTAGAATCAAGCCCTCTCAAACATCTAACGCCCGCAATAGATAGAGACCGAACTGTCTCACGACGTTCTGAACCCAGCTCGCGTGCCACTTTAATGGGCGAACAGCCCAACCCTTGGGACCTTCTCCAGCCCCAGGATGTGACGAGCCGACATCGAGGTGCCGAACCTCCCCGTCGATGTGAGCTCTTGGGGGAGACTAGCCTGTTATCCCCGGAGTACCTTTTATCCTATGAGCGATGGCCCTTCCATACGGAACCACCGGATCACTATGTCCTGCTTTCGCACCTGATCGACTTGTAGGTCTCACAGTCAAGCACCCTTATGCCATTACACTCTACGCACGGTTACCAAGCGTGCTGAGGGTACCTTTGAAAGCCTCCGTTACTCTTTTGGAGGCGACCACCCCAGTCAAACTACCCACCACGCAATGTCCTTCTAAAAGAAGTTAGGCTCCAAGTAAGTAAAGGGTGGTATTTCAACGTCGACTCCACCAACACTAGCGTGCCAGCTTCATAGTCTCCCACCTATCCTACACATTACTTACTCAAAGTCAATACGAAGTTATAGTAAAGGTTCACAGGGTCTTTTCGTCCCATTGCGGGTAATCGGCATCTTCACCGATACTACAATTTCACAGAGCTCATGGTTGAGACAGTGCCCAGATCGTTACACCATTCGTGCAGGTCGGAACTTACCCGACAAGGAATTTCGCTACCTTAGGACCGTTATAGTTACGGCCGCCGTTTACTGGGGCTTCAGTCAAACGCTTCGCTTACGCTAACGCCCTTCCTTAACCTTCCAGCACCGGGCAGGTGTCAGACCCTATACAGCATCTTTCGATTTAGCAGAGTCCTGTGTTTTTGATAAACAGTCGCCTGGGCCTCTTCACTGCGGCCACCATTGCTGATGGCGTCTCTTCTTCCGAAGTTACGAGACTATTTTGCCTAGTTCCTTAACCATGATTCACTCTAGCACCTTAGGATTCTCTCCTCGACTACCTGTGTCGGTTTTGGTACGGGTTGCTTCACTTCGGCTTTTCTTGGAAGCACTTTCCCTGCAGCAGCTTCGCCCGAAGGCTAGGCCTTGACTATTCCGTCAGTCTCCAGCAAGTACGGCACTCCGTCCCCTTTTTAGTGTGAGCAAGTATGGGAATATTAACCCATTGTCCATCCACTACCCCTTTCGGGTTCGCGTTAGGTCCCGACTAACCCTCAGCTGATTAGCATGGCTGAGGAAACCTTAGTCTTTCGGTGAGGGGGTTTCTCGCCCCCTTTATCGTTACTTATGCCTACATTTTCTTTTCTATCCGCTCCACAATACCTCACGATACTGCTTCGGCGCAAATAGAATGCTCCCCTACCAGATATAATTCTAAATTATAAATCCATAGCTTCGGTAATATGTTTATGCCCGATTATTATCCATGCCGGACCGCTCGACTAGTGAGCTGTTACGCACTCTTTAAATGAATGGCTGCTTCCAAGCCAACATCCTAGCTGTCAATGCAGTCCAACCGCGTTGCTTCAACTTAACATATATTTGGGGACCTTAGCTGTTGGTCTGGGTTCTTTCCCTCTCGGACATGGACCTTAGCACCCATGCCCTCACTGCCGTAGAACATTTATTAGCATTCGGAGTTTGTCAGGAATTGGTAGGTGGTGAAACCCCCGCATCCAATCAGTAGCTCTACCTCTAATAAACTTATATACGACGCTGCACCTAAATGCATTTCGGGGAGTACGAGCTATCTCCCAGTTTGATTGGCCTTTCACCCCTACCCACAGGTCATCCGAAGACTTTTCAACGTCAACCGGTTCGGTCCTCCACTCTGTGTTACCAGAGCTTCAACCTGCCCATGGGTAGATCACAAGGTTTCGCGTCTAATCCTACTAACTATGCGCCCTATTCAGACTCGCTTTCGCTCCGGCTCCGGACCTGAAGTCCTTAACCTCGCTAGTAAAATTAACTCGTAGGCTCATTATGCAAAAGGCACGCCGTCACCCAACATGTGGGCTCCGACCGCTTGTAGGCGTACGGTTTCAGGTTCTATTTCACCCTTCTATTCGAAGTGCTTTTCACCTTTCCTTCACAGTACTTGTTCACTATCGGTCTTTCAGGAGTATTTAGCCTTGGAGGATGGTCCCCCCATATTCAGACAGGATTTCACGTGTCCCGCCCTACTCATTTATCATCAAAATATGCCTTTCAAATACGGGGCTATCACCCTCTATGGCTGTTCTTTCCAGAACATTCTTTTAAACATATAATGACTTTTGGGCTAATCCGCTTTCGCTCGCCACTACTTACGGAATCTCTTCGATTTCTTTTCCTCCGGGTACTTAGATGTTTCAGTTCTCCGGGTTTGCTCTCTAAATAAATTTAGAGTGACATGTCTTCAACATGCCGGGTTGCCCCATTCGGACATCTGCGGATCAATTCGTGTGTGCCAATCCCCGCAGCTTTTCGCAGCTTACCACGTCCTTCTTCGCCTCTGAAAGCCTAGGCATCCGCCATACGCCCTTAACGATTTCTTTCCTAATTATTAATTAGTTTAGTTTTTTTATGACATATTACTATGTCAAAGTATTTTTGTAAACTCAAACGCTTAGTTGCGCTCGGTTTTCTCTTTGTGATATTTTTACCGTTAATGTCAATGATCTTAATGTCTTTCTGCTTGTATGATAAATGGATATTTGTTTTGGCTCTATCCATTATACTTTTAAATCAAACGCGCAAAACTGTGGAGAATAAGGGAGTCGAACCCTTGACCTCCTGCGTGCAAGGCAGGCGCTCTAGCCAGCTGAGCTAATTCCCCCTCTAGTTGAGTTGGTGAATGATTGTGTTAGAAAGTCCCGAGCGTTAACTCATTCTCTCTAATACTCTCAAACTCCTATACTCAAAATTAGTAGTCTCGGGCAGGCTCGAACTGCCGACCTCTACATTATCAGTGTAGCGCTCTAACCAGCTGAGCTACGAGACTCTTTATGAGTGATGGGTAATGAGTAATTTAGTAATCTATATACTGCCTTATCATTGTTCTCTCTATCGCTCCCTTCCCGTTTACTAATTTCTAGTGGGTTTGTATTTTTTTATATATAATCAACCAAATAAAAAACTAAAGCTTCTCTTTAAGTAAGTACATGGTACATTGAAGTACCTTAATTTTGTTTATCGTCTTTAAGACGCTCTAAAATGAGATGTTCCAGCCGCACCTTCCGGTACGGCTACCTTGTTACGACTTAGCCCTAGTTACCTGTTTTACCCTAGGCAGCTCCTGTTACGGTCACCGACTTCAGGTACCCCAGACTTCCATGGCTTGACGGGCGGTGTGTACAAGGCCCGGGAACGTATTCACCGCGCCATGGCTGATGCGCGATTACTAGCGATTCCAGCTTCATAGAGTCGAGTTGCAGACTCCAATCCGAACTGAGACCAGCTTTCGAGATTAGCATCCAGTCACCTGGTAGCAGCCCTCTGTACTGGCCATTGTATTACGTGTGTGGCCCAAGGCGTAAGGGCCGTGATGATTTGACGTCATCCCCACCTTCCTCTCTACTTGCGTAGGCAGTCTCACTAGAGTCCTCAACTTAATGGTAGCAACTAGTGACAGGGGTTGCGCTCGTTGCAGGACTTAACCTAACACCTCACGGCACGAGCTGACGACAACCATGCAGCACCTTGAAAATTGTCCGAAGAAAAGCCTATTTCTAAGCCTGTCAATTCCCATTTAAGCCTTGGTAAGGTTCCTCGCGTATCATCGAATTAAACCACATAATCCACCGCTTGTGCGGGCCCCCGTCAATTCCTTTGAGTTTCAAACTTGCGTTCGTACTCCCCAGGTGGCTAACTTATCACTTTCGCTTAGTCTCTGAAGCCGAAGCCCCAAAAACGAGTTAGCATCGTTTACGGCGTGGACTACCAGGGTATCTAATCCTGTTCGCTCCCCACGCTTTCGTCCATCAGCGTCAGTTAAGACATGGTAACCTGCCTTCGCAATTGGTGTTCTAAGTAATATCTATGCATTTCACCGCTACACTACTTATTCCAGCTACCTCTACCTTACTCAAGACCCGCAGTATCAATGGCAGTTTCATAGTTGAGCTATGAGATTTCACCACTGACTTACGAGTCCGCCTACGGACCCTTTAAACCCAATAAATCCGGATAACGCTTGCACCCTCCGTATTACCGCGGCTGCTGGCACGGAGTTAGCCGGTGCTTATTCGTATAGTACCTTCAGCTTCCCACACGTGGAAAGGTTTATCCCTATACAAAAGAAGTTTACAACCCATAGGGCCGTCGTCCTTCACGCGGGATGGCTGGATCAGGCTCTCACCCATTGTCCAATATTCCTCACTGCTGCCTCCCGTAGGAGTCTGGTCCGTGTCTCAGTACCAGTGTGGGGGATCACCCTCTCAGGCCCCCTAAAGATCATAGACTTGGTGAGCCGTTACCTCACCAACTATCTAATCTTGCGCGTGCCCATCTCTATCCACCGGAGTTTTCAATATCAAATGATGCCATCTGATATATTATGGAGTATTAATCTTCCTTTCGAAAGGCTATCCTCCTGATAAAGGCAGGTTGCACACGTGTTCCGCACCCGTACGCCGCTCTCAATTGTCCGAAGACAATCTACCGCTCGGCTTGCATGTGTTAGGCCTCCCGCTAGCGTTCATCCTGAGCCAGGATCAAACTCTCCATTGTATGTTTGTCTGACTCACTCAAAGTTTTGACGCTTTAGTTTTTCCTTACTTGGTTGTTATATTGTATGTCAATGATCTTTATATCTTCCGCTTTTTAATGAAGCAATCTATCTGTCAGTGTCGCTCCATATTTGCGAGTGCAAAAGTAATTAATTATTTTCAAATGACCAAATGTTTTTTAAAGAAATTTTAAAGTCTTTTTTTCTAACCCTAAACTCTTCCAAAACCTTAACCACTCTTCTTCTGCGCTCCCTTAATTGGGATTGCAAAGATACAAACTTTTTCTTATTATCAAAATAAATTCTCATTTATTTTTTAAGCCTGCTTCCTAATGTTTACCGTTCTCTGCGCTACCTACTATCTCTCGTTTTCAGTGGTGCAAAAGTACCACTATTTACCCCACCCCTCCAAATATATTTAACATAAAGTTTACTTTTAATTCATATTTATTCTTAACTATCTGAAATACAGTTTTAAAAATTTAAACATTTATTTAAGAGAATCAAGGGAAACAGAATGGCACAAGGAAGAAAGGCTTAGGAACTAGGGAATGAAGAGGGAAGAGAAAAGGTTTTGGGAGATAGAGAAAGCGTGGAAAAAGCAGGAGCTTGGGTAATTTACCTGCTATATAGTGTATATAAATACAAGTAAACCGGCATAAAGCCGGCTTACTTGTGTGACACTACTATTATATATATATGATAACTTAATAGTGGTGTACTATATATTCATTCTCAAATGAGCCGTCATCATAAAATTTCAATATGGCATATCCTGGAGGGGTTTCCTGATAATAGAAAGGTTTCGCAGAACGTTTATCTCCTTCTCCCCACCAAAATCCAGACATCGCACCGTTACAAAAATAGTATACATCATTGTACCAGGCTCTGTCCAGCAAATGCTGATGTCCGCTAAGACATCCTTTTACCTTATCTTTATGCTTATAAAAAAGATCCTTTAGTGCTATATGATCCTTATGTTGTCCCCCTTCCCAGCTTCCGGTGACAGTAAGTATCGGATAATGCGACATGATGAGTACATACTCTCCCTTAGGAATACGGTCAAGCTCCTGTGTTAACCAGTTCATTTGTTCAGGATCCAAGCTAACACCCGAATTGTTACCATCCAACATTATAAAATGCCATTTTCCTTTTTTAGTACTATAGTAACGTTTAGGCATTTTAAGTCTTTTAGCTGCATAGGGTACCCCATACATTTCATCAGACTTTCCACCGGCCCACCAAATATCATGATTCCCCACACAGCTATACATATCATAGTCTGCAATTTCTTTAATACAATTATCCCAGGCACTCCACTGATCATAGACTTCCTGACGTGTAGAGTTGTCCCGATCTACAGCCATAATAGAGTCGCCGGTATTCAGAAAGAAATCCACCTTTTGGGTTTTAATTTCTTTAAGGCATTTTAAAAACCTCTCCATCACTTTAGGGTCCGCCGGTAAATGTACATCAGTAATATGCGCTGCTGTCAGCAGAAGTTTCTTTTTAGAATTTACATTTTGACCTTTCTGGGTCGCAGCTAAAAGCTCAGTCGCTGTTCCACTAAGCATTAATGCAGAGACTGCAAGCGGGACCTTTGTCAAAAACTTTCTTCTTTTCATAGTTTATCGTTATATTTCTTTGTAATTAATAAATAATAGAATTAGTTCTTTCTTACCAGCCCGGAGGTTGTTTAAGCTTAGGGTTTAAAATTAGCTGATTTGCCGGTATTGGAAGATAGTAGTATTTCGGATTGATAAAAGTTCTCGGAAGTACTTTATCTTTTACGAACATAATATGACCGGAAGTTCCATCCGAAAGATAGAATATACCATCTGAAATATAGTATTTAGTTAGATTAGCTCTAATATTTGCAGGAAGGCCATTCAGAGGATCTTCTTTTCCGGGAGCTTCAAGAATAGCAATATCGGGTTTTCCGTCACCGGTTACATCAACAGCTCCTAGCCCCGGAACATAGAACCCTTTGGAAGATTGTCCTAATAAAGCACCGGATTTCCAGCGAAATAAGTCATCAAGCCGTTTATTTTCACAAGCCAACTCTACTCTGCGCTCACGTCTGATCTCCAGAATAACTCCTTTGTTACTTCCGCTAACGTTTGGATATTGTTGTGCCAGATAGTTATCCGGTGTAGTATTAGCTGCTACCATAGAAAGATCAGGCATTTTAACCCTTCTTCGTAAAAAGTTTACGGTATTATCAAGATCACCTTGTGTTAAAGTTCCCAGCTCTGCTTTGGCTTCTGCATTAATTAATACTACCTCAGCATATCTAAATATAGGAAGATCAGTATAATTTAGCTCCCACCCTCCCCTAAGCGACGGATCTCTTGGATAAAACTTAATTTGTAAATATCCCCCAAAAGCCGGCTGAACCAAATAAGGGGCACCACCAGGGATTGTTGCAAACCCCGGAGGCATGATCGTTTCCGCCATACGAGGGTCTCGATTGGCAAATACTTCTGTAAAGCCTTTTTTGTCATAATCGGCAATTGAAGTGAAAGCTGAACCGTCTTTCATTAGAAATTCATCTGCCAGACTACCATTCAACGCCCATTGCCATCCTAAAACAGTATGTGTATTATTGCTTATCCCTTGATCTTTATTATTTTTTTGAAGAAAAATAACTTCTTTATTCCCATCAAGCATATTACTGGCAAATAGAGCACGAAAGTCTTCAGCTCCTTTTCCAGTATTGTAAATACTGAAACCACCATTGCTTATAATGTCCTGAGAAGCTGTTATGGCACGATTAAGAAACTTTCCCGAAGTGCTTTGCAATCCAAGTTCATCATGGTATTTTCTGAAAGAGCCTTCATATAAAGCAACACGGGCAAGCAAAGTAAGAGCAGCCCATTTCGTGATCATTGTATTATTTGTTTTAGCAGGCAATACATGAGCTGAGGCATACTCCAAATCACTCATTACAGAATCCATGACCAATGTCCTTGGATCTTTAGCCTTATAGAGCATTGCATCATCACTGCTCCCGATCGTATTGGAATACCAGGGTACATCTCCATATTTTTTAACCATATTGAAATAGAAGTTGGCTCTGAAAAATCTGGCAACTCCTTTATAATGCTTGATCAGAGACTGATCACCGGTTGCCTTTCCTGAGTTTTCTATCATGTAATTAATAGAACGCAGTTCTTTCCAGTCCCATCCGTCTACATTGGCGGGTGTAAGGGAACCTCTTACCATATTATCGATATTATGGGCTCCTGTGTATATGGATATATTATCTGAAAACACATCGGTATACGGTGCTGAAATGTATTTATAAAAACCATTGGTATAGGTTTCTAAATCCTGGGGATTATTGAAGAAGTTATCTTTTGTAATATCCGTAATAGGATCTCTCTGAAGAAAATCGCTTTCGCAGGATATTAAAAACAATCCTGTCAACAAAAGAAAAATTCTTTTCAATAAGTAAGAGTCTGTTTAAATTTTATTCAGTAATAATTTTATGGCGGATAATTTGACCATGTTTTCAGAGGATTCCATTAAGAGTTCATAATTTCTGCATAATCTTCTATCGTTATCAAACCAAGCAAATGTACGCTCTATAATCCATCGTTTATGAATTGGCTCAAACCCTTTTACTTTTTTGTCACTCCGCATTACGATCTGAATGATATAATTAAACTTAATTCTTATTTCCTCAATAATCTCTCCTCTATAACCTCCGTCCGCCAGGATTACCTGAAGCGGAATTAGTAAATATCGCAGTGTTTTGATCAGTAACAATGCAGCCTTACTCTCATGAACATTGGCTACACTTACCATTACGGCTAACAAAAAACCATTTTTGTCTACCACAACGTGTCTCTTGATTCCTTTTATTTTTTTACCTCCGTCAAAGCCATTGAGTGAACGGTTATTTCCCCAACGAACACTTTGACTGTCAATAATTCCTAAACTTGCCTGCGCTTTCTGACCCCTGTTTCGTCGTACTTCCTCTCTCAATTTTGATAATAATAAATCGAAAATCTCCAGATTTGACCATTTTGAATAATAGTAATAAACCAATTGCCATTTGGGAAAATCATGAGGTAAAAGTCTCCATTGACAGCCTGTTTTTACTAAATAACTGATAGCATTCCAAATGACAACCAAATCATATTTTCGTTTTCTGTCATCAAAATCTAATGCTTTTTTTATAAATTGCCACTGAGTTTGGGTTAAGTCCGTTGGATACATTGATGTTTTTTTCTTTTGCAACTCTAAAATGACAATTTTTATGCAACTTTTAACCCTTACTATTTTTTATTATTACTTTTTTAAACAGGCTCTAAGTATTTAGTTTCATTATTATAAGTTTTGAGGCATTAAAAGTTTAGATTCATACCAAAAGAATAGGTACGCTGGAAGGGATAGGCAGCTTGTCCAAGAGTTTCAGGATCCAGTTTTACTTTGAGGTGTGACAGTTCAAAAATGTTCTCAGCACTGAAATAAAAACGGATCTTATTAAAATGTACTTTGGATGTCTCTTTCAATGGCAAGGAATAGCCAATAGTAATGTTCTTTACACGGACATAAGAAGCGTCCTGCATGTATCTTTTATTAGGAATACCTAATTGTTGCATATCATCTTCTGCAGTATATGCCCTTACTGCAGGGAAATATGCATTGGGATTTTCCGGTGTCCAGTGATCCAAGTTCTGCTGAGTAACATTAGTCCATGGCTGAGCATAAACACCCCAGAAATAAATAGTGCTTGCACCAGGATACCAGTCTCTTTTGCCCACTCCCTGCAGGAAGATACGGAGATCTATTCCCTTCCAGTCTCCTGAAAGATCCAGGCTGAATGGAAAACGGGCTGAAGTATTTCCCACAACATATAAATCTCCAGGATTATTCACGGTTTTGTCACCCACATCTACTTTTCCATCCCCGTTACGATCTCTGAATTTGGGATCACCAGGATAGAATTTATAGGATTGGTCATCAGTTCCCATTGCCGTTTGATTAGGATGATTTTTAATATCAGCTTCATCTTTAAAGAAACCTTCTATATCCGCTCCCCAAATCTCTCCGATTTCCTGACCTTCATAGTATCCCGACAGCAATTTCCCGGGATTATCAAACTTGGTAATAAATGATCGGCTGTCTGCAAGTACAAAAGTGACATTATAGTGGAAGGGAGAGCCACCCATGTTGAATTGATCATTCCAGCCCAATCTGAACTCCCAGCCTTTAGTTTTAAGATCTCCTGCATTTACTTTAGGTTCTGTCGTCCCAAACACATTGGGAAGAATCTTCCCCGGAACCAGCATATCTTTAGTATAGCGGGTATATTTATCGAAATTTAATTGTAACCTATTATTAAAAAGGGAAAGGTCTACACCAAAGTTAATGGTAGAAACATTTTCCCAGGTAAAATTATCGGAAACAGCTCCCGGCGCATAAACACCAATAGGACGTGTATTTCCTAATATTTGCCCTACGGTTCCCGTGGTCATTGTCGGAATATATGGATATGCAATGGTATTCTTATTTCTATCCAGAAGATCCTGGTTTCCTAGAGATCCATATGATCCTCTGAATTTTAATAAATTAAAGCCTAAAGCGTTCTTTATACCGGAGAAGAAGCTCTCATCCGACAGTACCCAACCGGCAGATGCCGATGGGAAGAATCCCCAGCGTTTTCCTTTAGGAAACCGGGAAGAACCATCATAACGACCGTTTAATTCTACCAGGTATTTATTCTTAAAATTATATGCTGCCCTGTAATATACGCCCTGCAAAGCCCATTCTATAATATTTTCTGTTTCCTCCATGGTTCCGGTACTCAGTCCTATGGAAGGCAGGGAAGTAGATAAAATATTATTTTTTTTGGCTGAAAAATAGCTGTACTTAGTATATTCCTGGTTAAAGCCTCCTAATAACTGGAGGTAGTGGCCTCCAAAGTTCTTATGAAAATCAGTATACAAATTATATACATAATACCTTCCGGACATATTTTCATTCTTTGCCCACGAGGTTGTAGCTCCGGTGTAAGAGATGGGTTTGTCAGGTCCTGTTTCATAAGCTACCGGAATATCATAAGAACGGATAAGTGACGATGTATTTCTAAACGTTGCTTCAGCTTTTAAATCCCATATTTTTTTGATAAGTGAAGCATTGGCCACAAAAGAGATCTGCGTCTGCCTGTATTCATTCTTTGACCGTCCTCCATCCTGTAATCTTCCCAAAATATTTGCTCCATCATTTGTCCAGCTACCATCGGGGTTCCTGAGTACACTTAACGACGGTGTCCGATTAACGTTCCAGAAAAAATTGTTATCAATGAAAACAGGAGAATCATAATCTGAAAATGTAAATGCTGTATTGGTAGATAAATCCAGCCATGGATTAATATTAAGATCTACTTTTCCTCTCATATTATATCTATTATAGATATCATTTCCGTATCGAAGCATTCCATCCTGGCGGTAATATTCTCCTGAAAGCAGATAACCCACTTTCTCCATCTTCCTGGAAATACTCATATTAGTAGTGTAGGTAGGTGCTATTGAATTATAAGCTTCTTTTAACCAATTGGTAGATCCGTAATAAGCCCACGAGGTTGGATCTGAAGGATTCAGAATAACACGTGGAAGATTAGGATTGTTTGCAATCTGCCTGGCATATTCTCTTTCATTTTCAGGATATAAATTATACAATGGAGTTGCAGCATCGTGCTTATATTGCATAACGGTTAAAGGGTCAGTTACCAGCTCCGGTAATTTGCCGATTGTTCTGTAAGCTGTATTGGTATTGACAGATACGTTAAGCTGTCCTCCTTTTGCACTTTTTGTGGTGATCAATACCACACCAAATGCTGCTCTTGCTCCATATATTGCAGCGGAAGATGCATCTTTCAAAACAGATACATTTTCTATATCTGCGGGATTCAATCTTGTCAGCTCCTCTCCACTATAAGGTACGTTATCTACTAGTATCAGTGGATTGCCTCCATTTACACTCGTAAAACCTCTTATATTAAAGTTGGTTCCTGATGTTGCTCTTCCGTTATCAATAGTGATATTCAGGTTGGGAATAAGCCCTTGGAGTCCCGCACCAATATTGGTTATAGGTCTGTTTTCCAGTTTTTTCCCCGAAACCATATCCACCGCACCGGTAAGATTAATTTTCTTTTGCTTTCCAAAACCTACAACTACCACCTCATCTATATCTTTAGATTTTTCCAGTGTGTCATTTTTTTTAGAATTTTCTTTCTTTAAAAGCGTTTGCTGAGCTATTGCTGTGTAGGAGGTACAGGTGAAAAATACAATAGCTGCCCTCAAAGAGCCTGCTGCAATTAACGAGCTTCTTCTCATGGTTTAATTTTATTATTAGAATTTATTTTTAACAGATGAGCATCATTCACAACAAATAGAAAAGAAAGATCAATGGCTCTATTTTATACCTCCGTAATAATAACCATGAGAAATTAGAAATGAAATTATCACCACTAATATATTCGAGATTTGGAACATTAATTTTATAAGAGGAGTTATCAAATTTCATGTTTACTATTTGTAAATTTCAACAAACAAATTTGATTAAATATTTACAAATAAGCATTTTATAGATGTTATAAAATTGTTAATCTCATATTAATTTTTACTATTAAAAACATTAATTTTTTTACAGAAAAATAACATCAATAAAGAGCTTTGGCATCATAAAATTTGTCATCAGACAATTTATAGCAAAAGAGTAAAAGTTTGTTTATAATCGATTGAATTATCAAAAAGCGATTAGTAAGGAAAGAAATAAGTATAAGTAGAGTAACTTTTTCAGAATAATAGGATAAAACAAAGAAGCAACCCCAGTGTGAGGCTGCTTCTTTGGCATTTTAGTCATGAATTCATTTATTCGTTCATTCGTAACTAAAAAATAATGTATTGTAAAGTTTTTGGCTTTTGAAATGGTATCTAGTGTCCAAAAATATCTTTTAAACTAACTTCTTTAAATGTTCCCATTTCATTGACCGCATTCATATCGAGGTTTTCTTTTTTACCAATAATAGCCGTATTGAAATGCAGAGGCTTAATCTCAGTATGATAAAAAGACTTAAGATCATTGAATGTAAGATTCTGGATCTGTTCGTAAATATTTTTCCTGAAATCATGAGCAAGTCCCAGCTTCTTTAATCGCAATGTATTGAAAAAGATATTTGTTCTGGTAATTCTTGTTGAAGCAATTTGTTTCAATGCCGTATTTTTAGCATTATCAAACTGAATAGCCACATCAGGAAGCTCATTCATTAAATCCGTCATGGTATCTACTGCGATCTGTAATTTGTCCGGTTGTGTTCCGATGTAGGTAGTTACGTAATCATGGTGTCCGGATTCGGCATTAGCCGCGTAAGAAACATAAGCAGAATATGCTAAGCTTTTACTTTCCCGGATTTCCTGGAACACAATAGACGAAAGTCCTCTTCCGAAGTATTCATTGAAAACATTAATCTTTCCAAAGTTATTGATATTGACGTTATGACCTCTTCCGACTTTGCTCATCTCCATCTGCACCATATCATATCCTATAAAGTAAACCTGACCTTTAGTTTCAGGCTCCGGATATTGTTTAGGTTCAGGAATCTCTAAGGTTGCCGGCTCGATAAACTGGCCAATATATTCTTTGAAATGGTTATAGTCTTTTCCGTAAAAAAACAATTGATAAGGGAATTTAAAGAGTTTTTTCATCCGATCGGTAAACTCCTCTACTCTGCTGCTCTCTAACTGTTCTTTAGAAATAACATCTGTATATCTTGAAAACTTCCCGAACTTGGTATAATTCGTTAAAGCTGTCATGATCCGGTTTTTATCCTTTTTCGTTGCTTCTCTGTTTTCCAGAACAGTTTCTACAAACTGATTATAAACTTCCTGATCAGGTTTTATCTGGTACATCCAATGTTGAAGCAGTTCAATCCCTTTTTGGATATTTTCCTCTAATCCACTTAATGAAATCAAAAGCTGATCACTGGTTGTTTTAAAGTCATTGCTTACTCCTATTTTAAAGAATTCTTTTTTCAGATCTTCCGGAGAAAATTTTTCAGTACCTAAATACTGAAGAACCTGGGTTGAAATTCCCAAATCTCTGTCGTTATCACTTCCAAAAGGAAAAATAAAATAAGCCTGAGCAATCTCGTTGTATTTATTTTTAACGAAACTTACCTTTTTATCTTTAATCGTATCCGTTAAAATCTCTTTATTGTAGTCGATAAACTCAGGTTGAATATCTCCGGTTTTTTCAGCAAGCATTTGCTTTAAAAACTCTGATTGGGTATCCCTGTTAATCTTAATAGGTGTAATTCCAGGATTTTCTACTCTGACCAACTTATCGTTGACTCCTTTTTCTTTATCAATAATTACATAATTATCTAGAAAGAAGGATTTCGCAAAGTCTACAACTTCTTCTTTTGTAAAGCTGGCATATTCATCCATTTCATTCAGCTCCTGTTCCCATGTTCTTCCTTTAATATAAGTATCATAGAGATTGGTAGCAAGTCCCTCTGCTGTTTCCAGCCCTTTCATCCTCTGCAATTTAAAATCATTGATAATGGCTGGCAGCATCCAATCAGGAAATTCACCTTTTTTCACCAGTTCAATCTGCTCAAGAACCATATTTCTTGCTTCATCCAACGTCTGGTTTTCTTTAGGAACAGCTACAATGGAAAAGTAACCATATTGTTTTAATCCTACAGAAAAAGCCTGTGCCCAAAGCATTCTTTGTGTCTGATTAATATTTAAATCCAGTAGTCCTGCCTCTCCTCTATTACTCAGAATATTGACAACAATATCTGCCAGCATCGCTTCTCTGCTTCCATAACTCTGAGTTCTCCATGCCAGCTGAACTCTTGGCGTCGTCGGACTTTTCACGGTTCTTTTAACAATTTCCGTAAGAGCCTGCTCAACAACCGGAGTTTTCTTTGGTAATTCTCTATAGGGAAGTACTCCAAAATATTGATCAATAAGCTGAATGGTTTTTTCAAAATCCAAATCACCTACCAAAACCATGGCATAGTTATTAGGCACATAATATTCATCAAAATACTTATGAATGGCCTTCATCGAAGGGTTTTTCAAATGCTCCGGTTTCCCTAATGTCGTTTGTTGCCCATTCGGATGGGTTGGAAAAAGAGCATCCATCAATTCATAATTGACTAATCTCGAATCATTATCCTGAGCCCTGTTGAATTCTTCATACACCGACTCAAGCTCCGTATGAAAAAGACGCAAAACAATTTCTGAAAATCTTTCCTTTTCAGTTCTTAACCATTTCTCAATTTCATTATTCGGAATATTATTTTTATAAACCGTTTCATCAAACCATGTATGGGCATTAGTTCCACTGGCTCCTAATGATGAAATCACCTTATCATATTCATTGGCAATAGCATACTGACTGGCCTCCTGAGATACCTCATCTATTTTTTTATAAATCTCTTTCTTTTTTTCAGGATCCTGTTCTGCTTTATGTTCTTCATATAATTCAGAGATCTGATCCAGTAAAACTTTTTCTTTATTCCAATCTGTGGTTCCGATTTTTGAGGTTCCCTTAAACATCATATGTTCAAGGTAATGTGCTAAGCCTGTATTGTCAGAAGGATCATTATTACTCCCCGTTCTCACCGGAATAAAAGTCTGTATTCTCGGTGCATCAAAATTTTGAGCAAGAAAAACTTTCAACCCATTATTCAGGGTATACATTCTTACTTTATTTTCGTCATGGGTAATCGTAATATATTCGTAATTGTTTTTATCTGTATGAATCGTCTCTTTATATCGTTTTTCAGTGTCAATCATAGGTAAAATCATTTTGATTCCTTTAAATTCAGAATACTATACAAATGTAAGGAATACTAAAAGAACGCTTATCAATTTTATTACTATTCAATCTATGATGATCATTTATTCTTTAGAATGGAGGAAGGACGAAAAGGGAAAATTGAGGAATTGTAAAATCGTTCAACTGCAGAATCGTTCAATTGTAAAGCATCTCAGTTCTGTTATTGGCTACATCTAATTTTCGATTTCAGTAATACAGACGATAAGTCTGCGAAAGTAGTTCAGAAAGCGAAGTGAAGGAATCTAAATAAAGTAAGCCATACACATATACATAATAAACATTATTAAGAGATTTCTCCTATCGTCAAAATGACAAGTAAATTAATCTGTAGTTATTACCCTATGTTTTGAATAAAAAATTGCCTTCAAATAACATCTTTAATATTCTGTTTGTATATCTAAGTTTGTTTAAGTTTGCATAGGTTTTTCCTAAAATAAATACCATGTCCGGAAATATTCTGATCATCGATGATGAAATAAAACTCCTGAAACTATTGGGAATGATTCTCTCCCAGGAGGATTTTAATGTAAAAGAAGCTTCAACAGCCCGTTCTGCAATGACAATGCTGGAACAATATGAATTTGATGTTGTATTGAGTGACGTCCGTCTACCCGATGCCTTCGGAGTAGAACTTATAAAATCCATTAAAACCAAATATCCCCATCTGGAAATTATCCTGATGACCGCTTTTGGAAATATTACCGATGCCGTTCAGGCAATGAAAAACGGAGCCTATGATTATCTGGTAAAAGGGGATGATAATGATAAGATTATTCCCCTGGTATATAAAGCTTTGGAAAAAGTAAAGGACAACAAATCTAAAACTGCTCAGAAAAGTAGTACTCCCAAAGGATTTGTGCAGGTCATAGGAACCTCACCTTTAATTTTACAGGCCAGAAAATTAGCCGAAAAGGTAGCCTTAACCGATGCTACTGTTCTTTTAACAGGAGAAACAGGAACCGGAAAAGAAGTCTTTGCCAATGCTATTCATGAAGCCAGTGACCGAAAGAAAAATAATTTCGTGGCCATCAACTGCTCTGCATTCAGTAAAGAAATTCTGGAAAGTGAGCTTTTCGGACATAAACAAGGATCTTTTACAGGAGCCATAAAAGACAAAAAGGGTCTTGTAGAAGAAGCTAACGGAGGGACTCTATTCTTAGATGAAATTGGTGAGATGCCTATTGAACTACAGGCAAAACTACTTCGTGTACTGGAAACTCATGAATTCATTAAAATGGGGGAAACAAAAGTTTCAAAATCAGATTTCAGATTAATTGCTGCAACCAACAGAAACCTGGAAGATGAAATAAAACAAGGGAATTTCCGTGAAGATCTTTACTTCCGACTCAATGTTTTTGAAATTACCCTACCTCCCCTTCGTGAAAGAAAAGAAGATTTAAAAGTATTAACTAAAAGCTTTATTGATACTTTCTCCCATAAACTTCACCTAACCTCGGTTCAGGTTTCCCCGGATTATTATAAAACCCTGGAAAAAAATGACTGGAAAGGTAACATCCGCGAGCTAAGAAATACGATAGAAAGAAGCTTAATCCTGATGAATGATAACGTTCTGGATGCTGAAAGTCTTCCTCATTATTCTGAAAAGACAGCTTCGGATAAGGATTCTTTAAGCATAAGATCTCTGGAGAAAGAACATATTCAAAAAGTGTTACAATACACAAAAGGAAATAAAGCGGAAGCCGCAAGGCTGCTGGAAATCGGTATTGCTACTCTGTACCGCAAACTGGAAGAATACCAGCTTAGATAAAATCAAACCTATCATTTTAATAACGAGCCTATCATTTTGATAGGCTTTTCTGTTTTTCAAAAGATTTCAAATCCTGCATAACCAACTCATTTAAAACATATTAAACTTCATCTGCTCAAAACGGATCTTTTTTTGGCATTAGAGATACAGAATAAAATATTTCAAAATGACAACTTTAAAAAAAACGTTTAAAAAACGGGAGCATTCCACTTTTAGTCTGCTGATTGTATCGTATGTATTATTTACCCTATTAACCCTAATCTTTATAAAGATATGATGCTTATTAGTTTACTCCTGCTTGCTGCAGTGATGTTTTGGCTTTTGTATAAATCAGTTGAATTTTTTGATAAAATATAATATTATGTGGAGTTTATTTTTCCTTTCCATACTAGCCTTTGTGTATATCTGCTATGTCCTTATAAAACCTGAAAAATTTTAATCTATCATGAATACAGAAATTTTGGGCATCATAGCGATGTTTGTTATTACATTAGTTATAGGAATATTTTTAGGCAAATATATCGCTAATGTCTACGGCTATAAAAAGACTTTTTTAGATCCCGTTTTTCACCCTGTTGAAAAACTCATTTATAAAATTTCAGGGATTAACCCTAACCGCCAGATGAACTGGAAGCAAAACATCTTTGCCATGCTTACCATCAATTTAGTCTGGTTTATTATCGGCTTCTTTATTTTATTAAACCAGTCATGGCTGCCTCTGAATCCTGACGGAAATCCAGACATGTCTCCTGATCTGGCTTTTAATACAACTATTTCTTTTTTAGTCAACTGTAATCTACAGCATTATTCCGGAGAAACCGGACTCAGTTATTTAGGACAGCTGTATCTGATGTTTTTACAGTTTGTCACTGCCGCAACAGGAATGGCAGCTATGGCGGTTCTTTTTAAAGCATTTAAAGAAAAAACGACCACTGAACTTGGAAATTTTTATGATTTTTTTACTAAATCTGTGATCAGAATATTAGTTCCTATCAGCATTGTAGTTGCTTTTATTCTTTCTGCTAACGGAAGTCCGATGACTTTTGAAGGTAAGGATCATATCACAACTTTAGAAGGACAAAAAATAGAAGTTTCCCGAGGCCCTGTTGCCGCATTTGTGGCTATTAAACATTTAGGAACCAACGGAGGAGGTTTTTTTGGAGCCAACTCTGCCCACCCTCTTGAGAACCCTAATTATCTGACTAATATGACCGAAATGGTTACTCAGATGATTATTCCGTTTGCTTTAGTCTTTGCATTAGGTTTTTATTTGAAGAAAAGAAAATTATCCTGGACCATTTTTACTGTAATGACTATAGGCTTCCTGGCCCTTGCAATTCCTAATATTATCAATGAATCGAATGGGAACCCACTGATTACACAAATGGGTGCAAATAGTCACCTGGGCGCTATGGAAGGAAAAGAAATTCGTTTCGGAAGTGCAGCTTCGGGATACTGGAGTATTGCTACTACGGTAATATCTACAGGTTCTGTAAATTCCATGCACGACAGTACAATGCCCCTTTCAGGAATGAATGAGCTTCTTGCTATGATGATCAATTGTTTTTACGGAGGTTGCGGTGTGGGAATTCTCAATTATTTTATCTTCATCATTCTTGCCGTATTCATCAGTGGACTCATGGTAGGAAGAACTCCTGAGTTTCTGGGTAAAAAGATTGAAGCCAAAGAGATGAAAATCGCTATGATTGTAGCATTATTTCACCCGTTTTTAATTCTTGTGGGAACTGCTTTAACTGCTTATCTCCCGGAATTCGGAGCTAAAACATTAAATAATCCCGGGTTTCATGGATTCAGTGAAATGTTGTATGAATTTACTTCTTCTTCGGCTAATAACGGTTCCGGATTTGAAGGTTTGGGAGATAATACACCATGGTGGAATATTTCCACAGGAATCGTATTGCTGCTTTCAAGATTTATCCCCATTATAGGTCCTGTTGCCATCGCAGGTTTACTGGCTCAGAAAAAATACATTCCGGAAAGTTCAGGAACATTGAAAACAGACACTGCTACATTTGGCTTCATGACTTTAGCCGTGATCCTGCTTATTGCAGCGTTGTCTTTCTTCCCTGCACTGACACTAGGTCCTATTGCCGAGCAGATTCAATATTTTGCTAAATAAACGAAAACATTATCCATTAAAATCAATATCACCCATTAAGGAAGTAAAGTATTGAAGGACATTCAAACTAGTCTGAAACATTCACTTGACTTATATTATCCATTACACTCCTTAGTATTTTAACCGACCTTAATGGTTACCATTGATTACACTTATATAACTCTTTCTAAAAATGAAAAATCAATCACAAACATTGTTTCAAAAAGATTTGGTCAACGAAGCTATTAAACAATCTTTAGTTAAGCTAAATCCGAAAATTATATTTAAAAATCCAGTTATGTTTCTGGTAGAAATCGGAACTGTGGTCATGCTAATCGTGAGTATATTCAGTTTAACAGGTGATCAAACACAGGGAAGCTTCACTTATAATTTCCTAGTATTTATTATTTTATTTTTCACCGTTTTGTTTGCCAATTTTGCTGAGGCGATTGCTGAAGCAAGAGGAAAGGCACAGGCGGATACTCTTAGAAAAACCCGTGAAGAAACTCCTGCCAAAATGGTTATTGAAAACAAGGCAGGCTTTCAGGTGGAAACCGCATTAAAAATGTCCGCTGAAATGAAACTGGGAGACATCTTTCTTTGTGAAGCTGGCGATCAGATACCCATGGACGGGGAAATCATTGAAGGTTTAGCAACCATCGATGAATCTGCCATCACCGGAGAAAGTGCTCCTGTAATCCGCGAAGCAGGTGGTGACAAAAGTTCTGTAACGGGTGGTACCAAAGTACTTTCTGACAGAATCAAAGTAAAGGTGACGACCAAACCGGGAGAGTCTTTTTTAGATAAGATGATTGCCCTTGTAGAAGGAGCATCAAGACAGAAAACACCTAACGAAATTGCATTAACTATACTTTTGGCAGGATTCACCCTGACTTTTATAATTGTTACTTTAACCTTAAAACCTTTTGCAGATTATGCGCAAACCCCAATCACTATTGCCGCATTTATATCACTTTTCGTTTGTTTGATTCCGACAACGATTGGCGGTTTGCTTTCTGCAATCGGTATTGCAGGAATGGACAGAGCGTTACGCGCTAATGTGATTACTAAAAGTGGGAAAGCTGTAGAAACAGCAGGTGATATTGATGTTCTATTGCTGGATAAAACAGGAACCATTACCATTGGAAACCGTAAGGCAACTCAATTTCATCCCGCTGCTGCAGTAGAAATGAATCATTTCATCAAAGCCTCTGCATTGAGTTCTGTGGCTGATGAAACACCGGAAGGAAAATCTATCATTGAATTAAGTCAGCTAAAATCTGAAGATTTACTGGTTCCCAATCCTACATACATCGACTTTACAGCAGAAACCAGAACCTCCGGGATCGATTTTGAAGATACCCGAATCCGAAAAGGGGCTTATGATACGATAAAAAAACTAACAGAGAAAGCAGGCAACCCTTTTCCAAAAGAAACTGAAGATGCTGTGAAAACCATTGCAGAAAATGGAGGAACCCCTTTGGTTGTTTCGTTAAATGAAAAAGTTCTGGGCGTTATTGAACTTCAGGACATCATTAAAACAGGCATCCAGGAACGCTTTCAACGCCTGAGAAAAATGGGAGTAAAAACAGTTATGGTCACAGGAGACAACCCTTTAACAGCCAAGTTTATTGCTGAAAAGGCCGGTGTTGATGACTTCATTGCTGAAGCAAAACCTGAGGATAAAATGAATTACATTAAAAAGGAACAGCAGGAAGGAAAGCTAGTAGCTATGATGGGTGACGGAACCAATGATGCACCTGCCCTTGCGCAAGCCGATGTAGGAGTAGCCATGAACAGCGGAACACAGGCAGCTAAAGAAGCAGGAAATATGGTGGATCTGGATAATGACCCAACCAAACTGATTGAAATTGTAGAAATCGGGAAGCAATTGCTAATGACGCGGGGAACTTTAACCACATTCAGTATTGCCAATGATGTAGCTAAATATTTTGCCATTATCCCGGCATTATTTATCACATTTATTCCGGCTCTTCAGAAACTGAACATTATGAATCTTCACAGTCCGGAATCAGCTATTTTATCGGCTATTATTTTCAATGCGGTGATCATTCCTTTCCTTATCCCACTGGCATTAAAAGGGGTTGCTTATAAACCGATAGGAGCAAGTGCCTTATTGCGCAGAAACCTTTTGATCTATGGCTTAGGAGGCGTTATTGTTCCATTTATTGGAATAAAAATCATCGACTTATTTATCAGTTTATTCTATTAAAATTTAAAAAATGAAAAATCATATTATTCCGGCATTCAGACTCACTATGGTAATGCTGGCTATTGTAAGTCTTTATTTACTTTTTGTTTACGGAGGTTCAAAAGTATTGCCTACCCAAGGAGATGCAGAAATTATTACCCATAACGGGCAAAAGTTTTATGCCAATATAGGCCAGAACTTTACCTCTGAAAAATATTTCCATGGTCGTCCTTCTGCTGTCGATTATAATGCTGCAGGAAGTGCGGGAAGCAACAAAGGGCCAAGCAATGCCGAGTACCTAGAGATGGTACAAAAGAGAATAGATACCCTGAAAATGCAGAATCCGGAAATGACCAATACCCCGGTTCCTGTAGAGCTTGTTACTGCCAGCGGAAGTGGTCTTGATCCGGCGATCTCTCCTGAAGGAGCTTTATATCAGGTAAAAAGAATAGCCAAAGTAAGGAGCCTTTCGAAAGAAAAAATTGAAGAATTGATCAAAGGAAACACCAACCCTCCTTTACTTGGACTTTTCGGACCTTCAAATGTCAACGTTTTAAAACTCAATATTGCGCTGGATGGATTAGAATAGACGGGATACGGGTACGAGGTTCAAGTTGAGAGTTGCTAGTTGCTAGTTGAGGGCAAGGAAATTTCTCCTTCGTCGAGATGACAAACATCTGTTGGATTGACGATTTTACGGTTTTACAATTCAGCGATTCAGCCTTTTAGCCTCTTTGCCCTTACCAACATAAGTTTAAACAGATTCAATTTTAAAATTTATAATAAACATGAAAAAATATATCATAACGGGGATGCTGCTAGGGCTGTTTTTTGCAAAAGCACAGTCTTTGGATTCAATTGCTACAAAATCTAAAATCACTTTTTCTGCTTATGCAGAACTTTTTTACACCTATGATTTTAATGAGCCCGGTAACCATCTCCGTCAAAACTTTCTCTATTCTTACAACAGACACAATGAGGTGAATCTTAACCTTGGACTCGTAAAAGCAACCTATCAAAGTGAAAAATTAAGAGCTAATTTAGCTTTAATGGCTGGTACTTATGCTCAGGATAATATGGCTGCAGAACAGAATGCTTTACGCTATGTCAATGAGGCCAATATAGGAATCAAAATATCTAAGAATAAAAACTTATGGATTGATGCGGGAATAATGCCATCTCATATTGGCTGGGAAAGTGCTATCGGAAAAGATAACATTAACCTGACCAGAAGTTTTGCCGCTGAAAACTCTCCTTATTTTGAGACCGGGGCCAAAATTTCTTATACTTCAGACAACGGAAAATGGTTTCTAAGCGGATTAGTATTGAACGGATGGCAGCGTATTGCCAAACCCGAAGGAAATCAAAGCATCTCTTTCGGACACCAGGTTACCTATAAACCCAATGATAAAGTTACTTTGAACAGCAGTTCATTCATAGGAAATGACAAGACTAAAGAAGATAAGAAAATGCGTTATTTTCATGACTTGTACGGAGCTTTTCAAATATCAGAGCAATTCTCTACTGTATTAGGATTCGACATCGGTGCAGAGCAGAAATCAAAAGGAAGTGATCAGTACAATATCTGGTATAGTCCTAATCTCCTGATGAAATACCAGATTGATAACCAATGGGCTATAGGCGGAAGAGTAGAATATTATAATGACAAAAATGGGGTTATTATCAATACGGAAACCCCTAATGGTTTTCAAACATTTGGATACTCTCTCAATGTCGACTATGCTGTTTTAAAGAACGTTGTCTTTAGGACAGAAGCAAGAAGTTTCACTTCAAAAGATGCTATTTTTGCAAAGAATGATCAGTTTAAACAGGGTAATTTTTTCATTACGACAAGCCTTGCAGCTTGGTTCTAATAAAATAAAAATATCAAGTCCTTTCTATCAACCACAAAAATTACAAAAGATTAAGCCGCTTTGGTCATTTTAAGTTTAATGTATCGAGTAATAGTAAATTTTAAAAAGTTTTGTTTTTTTAGTGTAAGAATAGAAATTGTAGAACCAACGTCAGTTCGAGTGAAGTGAATCGCAATGTAATGGAGAATCATTATATATAACAGTTCT
The DNA here is from genome assembly GCF_002285635.2 of Chryseobacterium piperi. Lineage (NCBI taxonomy): Bacteria > Pseudomonadati > Bacteroidota > Flavobacteriia > Flavobacteriales > Weeksellaceae > Chryseobacterium > Chryseobacterium piperi. The sequence goes on from NZ_CP023049.2 coordinate 2,142,550, forward strand.
AATATTTTTGGAAATAGGATAGAAAAAATGTGTGCCAGGAACCTTTTAAAACGACAATAGTCATAAAACAGAAAAAATAAAATCAATGTCATCAGCAAAACAATTTTTAGAACTGATCCAAAAATCCAAAAAAGGAAAATTCAAGATCTATATTGGAATGAGTGCAGGTGTAGGAAAAACCTTCCGAATGCTTCAGGAAGCCCATTCCCTTGTGCGAAATGGCATTGATGTCAAAATTGGATACATAGAAACTCATGGGCGTGAAGAAACTGAGGCTCTAGTAGAAGGAATCCCTGAAATTACAAGAAGATCTGTTTTCTATAAAGGTAAAAATCTTGAAGAAATGGATCTTCAGGCTATTATTAATGAACACCCTGAGGTTGTACTCGTTGATGAGCTTGCCCACACCAATGTCGAGGGATCAAAAAACAAAAAACGGTGGCAGGATGTCCTCGAGATTCTGGACAATGGAATCAATGTGATCAGTGCTATGAACATTCAGCATATTGAAAGCCTGAACGAAGAAGTCAAAAAAATCACAGGTGTAGAGGTTTCTGAACGTGTACCGGATAAAATCCTTGCCCTTGCTGATGAAGTAGTGAATATCGATCTGACGGCTGATGAGCTTTTAACCAGATTGAAAGAAGGAAAAATATATAAAAAAGATAAAATCCAGACAGCCCTCAATAACTTTTTTCAAAGCGGACATATCCTTCAGCTTAGGGAGCTTGCCTTAAAAGAAGTTGCTACCCATGTCGAACGAAAGGTGGAAACTGAAATCAAAACCGAAAATTTCAAACCGATTAAGTTTCTTGCCTGTATCAGCAGTAATGAAAAAATAGCCAAAAACATTATCAGAAAAACAGCACGTCTGGCCAGTTATTATAACAGTCCATGGACCGTTTTATATGTCCAAAAACCCTCTGAAAATCCTGAAAAAATAGCGTTGAATAAGCAGCGTTATTTAATTAATAATTTTAATTTAGCACAGGAAATGGGTGCTAAAGTAATCCGGGTTAAGGAAAGCAGCGTTCATAAAGGAATTCTGGACTACGTAATTCAGCATAATATTACCACCGTATGTATCGGAAAACCTCATTCCAAACTCTGGCAGAGAATTTCCGGCTACAGCTGGATTTACACACTGATGAACCGGTTGAATGAAAGACAGATTGACATTATTATTTTATCTTAAAAGTAATGAAACTTAAAACGAAACTCACATTAGGCGTAGGTCTTTTATTCTTACTGATCGTTTTACTATCAGTGATTGGTTCTGTATATATCAATAAACTGAAATCGGACACCGAGAAAATTCTTACGGCCAATTACAATAGCCTGGAGTATTCGAAAAATATGCTGGTCGCCCTGGACAGAATGAGCACAGACAGTGTTGTTTCGGTCAGAGATTTTGAGAAAAATAATGCACTGCAGGAAAACAACCTTTCAGAAATCGGGGAAAAAGAAATCACTCAGAATCTCAAGATCCATTTCAGTAACTATCTGAGACAACCGGATTATAGAAAAGAACAGCTCATTCGTGAAGATTTGGTAAAGATCATGTCTCTGAACATGAAAGGAATTGAGCGAAAAAGTGATACCGCAATCATTACGGCAGAGAATGCCACATTCTGGATCGTCAGTTTAGGAACGGTATGTTTCCTCATTGCATTTACACTCTTATTTAATTTACCACAAACCATTGCAGAGCCCATTAATCAGCTGACTTTTAGTATCAAGCAGATTGCCAATAAAAATTATAGCGAAAGAGTTCATTTCAAAGGAAGTGAAGAGTTCAATGACCTTGCGAACTCTTTTAATATTATGGCTGAAAAATTACAGGAATATGAAAGCAGTACCCTTTCTATACAGCTTATGGATAAAAAGCGGATCGAAACCCTTGTAAATAATATGCATGATGCCGTTATCGGTTTGGATGAAAACAATTTCATCTATATGATCAATGATGAAGCTTTAAAAATCACTAATCTCCGAAAAGAAGAGATCATCGGAAAAACAGCACATGAAGTTGCTGTCAATAACGATCTGATTAGAGAACTTCTTAAAAATATGGATCATCCGGTAAAGGATCCTATTAAGATTGTTACAGATAATAAAGAAAACTATTTTGAACAGGAAATCGTTCCTATCAACATTAATAAAACAGGTGAAAAAGAGAAGAAATACATCGGAAAAGTAATTTTACTTCGAAATATCACTCCTTTTAAAGAACTCGATTTTGCAAAAACCAACTTTATTGCAACCATTTCCCATGAATTAAAAACGCCTATTGCCGCAATAAAAATGGGTGTCCAATTGCTCGGAAATCAAAAGTTCGGGGAGCTTAATGACCAGCAGAAAGAACTGCTAAAAAGTATTAATGAAGACGGTCAGCGGCTTCTGGACATTACAGGAGAACTTCTTAACCTTTCTCAAGTAGAAAGTGGAAATATCCGGTTGAATATCAAAAGCTGTTCTCCAAAAGAAATCGTTATTACAGCAATTAAAAATGTAGAAAAACTTGCAGAGCAGAAAAATATAACCATTACGACAGACTATTTATTATCCGATGACGATTCGGTTTCAGCAGACTTTGATAAAACAGTCTGGGTCATGAACAACTTTTTGAGTAATGCAATCAAGCATTCTTTTCAAGATGAACATATTCATATCCTTGTGGATAAAACTGAAGCCTTTATTCAATTTAGTATTACCGATACCGGAAGTGGAATTGATGAAAAGTATCATCGTCAGATTTTCGACCGCTATTTCCAGGTTCCGGGAGAGCATCAGAATGGAACAGGTCTCGGATTAGCCATATCAAAAAATTTCATTGAAAAACAAGAGGGCAAAATTGGGGTAAAAAGTGCACCTAACCAAGGAAGTACTTTTTATTTTAGATTACCTTTGGTATAATAAGGGCAAAAAGGCAGAATCGCAAATTTGCTGATTTGTTAAATCGTAAAATTGTCAATCCAATGAATACCTTGTCATTTCTACGAAGGAAAAATCTCTTAGTAAGATAAAATTATTAATTTGTTAAATTGCTAAATCGCAGATTTAATCAATGGTTATCATTTCGACAAAACAAAATCTCTTAATAACATTTTAACCGTTGAATCTCAGCATGAACCTGAATATCAATGGTTGAAAAAATAAAAAAGTATTTTGTAATTACTCCTAAACATGTATATTTGACGCGACGGGTTGAAGGCTATTCATCCCGTCGCTTTTTACCTTTATTAAACACATATTTATGAGAAAGACGATTTATAACTTCTTAAATCTTCATACCGGAGAAGAAGATCCTGCCCTTGTTCTTGAGAATGTGACAAGCAATGTATCTTTCAGAGGAGCTAATCTCTGGATTTTGGCGTGTGCTATATTAATTGCATCTGTCGGATTGAATGTCAACTCAACCGCAGTAATTATCGGTGCCATGCTTATTTCCCCATTAATGGGCCCTATTGTAGGAGCCGGCTTTGCATTGGCCACTTTTAATTTTAGTTTGCTTAAAAAATCTATCAAAAACCTTATCATCGCTACGGTTGTAAGTTTAATGGTTTCCAGCCTATATTTTTACCTGAGCCCGTTCAAAGATGTTCAGTCTGAATTGCTGGCAAGGACTTCACCTAACATTTATGATGTACTGATTGCCTTTTTTGGAGGAATTGTAGGGGCTGTATCCATCACCAGGATAGAAAAAGGGAATCCTATCCCTGGTGTAGCCATTGCTACGGCTTTAATGCCACCGCTGTGTACGGCAGGCTTTGGTATTGCAACGGGTAACTGGTCTTTTGTTGCCGGTGCCTTCTACCTCTATACTATCAATTGCTTTTTTATCTGTATTTCTACTTTTCTTATTATCAAATTCCTGAAGTACCGGGCTGTAGAAAATACCAACAAAGCTTTAGAGAAAAGAATCCGATATGCGCTTTCACTGCTAATTATCGTAATGATCGTTCCCAGCTGTTACCTCGCTTATAACTTACTGAATCAGAAAAAATACAACCAAAATGTAGAGAATTTCATCAATACGGAATTTTCTAAAAAGGGATATACCGTTATTTATAAAAAGGTCGATTATAATTCAAATCCGAGATCAATCGAATTGGTATTTTTATCTACTAAATTTGACAGTACGCAGATCAAACAATTCAATGCTTCTTTACAAGATTTTGGGATAAGTAATACTAATCTGACTATTAAACAAAATTCTGCCGATTTGAAATCTGAAATTCTAAGCGAAATTAACCTTCAAAAAAATAATATCACTGAAAAGGATTTACAGGTTAACGAGTTAAAGAATGAACTGAATATTTATAAAATGGATAATCCTGAACTCGTGAAAGAAGTAAAGATTCTTTTTCCTGAAGTTCAGAAAATAGCGATTGGGAAACTTCAAAATTACTATACTCCGGATTCAACGGGCTTAGAAACAGCTTTTGTGTATGAATCTGAAACAAAAATAGATGAAGAAAAACTAAAAGCTTGGTTAACCAATCGTCTCAAAACAAATAATATCATCGTATTTAATACTGATAGAAGCCCTGAAAAGAAGAAAAAATAATGACGATATCTATAAAAGTGAATGAAAAACTCATTCACTTTGTTTTTTTATAATTTGAGTAAATTAGGTATTCACTTCAATGAAATCAAATGCTATGGAAGCACACTTTTTCAAATCACCACAAGAGTTCCGGGAATGGTTAGAGAACAATCATTCAACAGAGAAAGAACTGATTGTCGGATTCTATAAAGTAGGAAGCAAAAAGCCTTCGATGACCTGGCCAGAGTCAGTGGATCAGGCTTTATGTTTTGGCTGGATCGACGGTGTAAGAAGATCGATTGATGAAGAAAGCTACAGCAACCGTTTTACCCCCAGAAAGTCAACAAGCATATGGAGTACCATCAATATCAAGAAAGTAGAAGAATTAACCAAAGCTGGGCTAATGAAGCCAGCCGGCCTTAAAGCATTTGAATTAAGAAAAGAAGAAAAATCGGCAATATATTCTCATGAAAAAGAACCTGCCAAGCTGGATCCTGTTTATGAAAAACAGTTTAAAGCCAATAAAAAGGCATGGGAATTTTTTAATAGTCAGGCTCCTTCTTATCAGAAAGTGATGCTTCATTGGATTATGAGTGCAAAACAGGAAAAAACCAGACAATCAAGATTGGAAAAAACCATCAGAGAAAGCGAGCTTCTAAAACGAGTAATGTAGAAAGTATAGCCATTATTTCACGCTATTTCATCTGTTTCTTTTTTAACGAAGAGCTTCTCCGTTGCAATTTTTCAAATTAATTATTCTCGTACATAATTTCTATAAATAGATAAAAGACTGAGGTTCAATATTAATTTTTCGTTCTGAATATTCCTGATTATTTTTTTACAGTCGGAATATTTTTTAATCAGCACACTCATAATAAAAATATAATATCAATAAAAAACAAAACAAATAAAAAATTCATTTTAATCTAATACATTCTTATATTTCTTTAAGTTTTAAGCATTGAACCATCATTACCAACTTGGCAATTTTTCTCTATTTTAGCTTAAGCTAATAGAAAAACACAAAGTTAATCTTTAAAACACACATTTGATGAAACCAGCTATTTTTGATGATAATCTATATAGAATTCATATTCCTTATAGAAATTATCTTGAATTTGAAAACAAACTTCTCCATGAAGATATTGAGTATTGGGTAGATTTTGAAATGAAATACCCTGGCTCAGATACTCTGAGATTTTATTTTAAAAAAAACGACGCACCAGCTGTTGATACACTTCTTAAAAAACATTCTATTCATGCAACAGATAACTTTAAGGCACCTTTTGATTACAGACAGGACCAAAAGTTCTTCTTATTGTATATTGTATCATTCATTATACTTCTGATTGCAGGACTTTTTATACTCAGCTTTTTGTAGACTTAAGAATGAGAAAAAAAATCATCGTAGTGGGTAGATCAATAAAAAATAAAAGATCCGGATTATGCTAGCATCTCCGGGGTTCATTTTTTTCAACTCATCCAGCTGTTAAGAGCTATAACTTTGGCCTGGGTTGGAAATACTTTGGTTGTTAAAACCTGATGAACTTCAGCATCCCGATCTGCACAGCAATCTTCGATTACCGTCAATTGATAATCTTTATCAGCTGCTTCCCGCAACGTAGACAATACTACTCCGGAAGTACTGATCCCGGTAAGAACCAGATGCTGGATTCCCTGCCCCCGCAAAACTACTTCGAGATCACTGCCTGTGAAAGCACTGAACCGGCGTTTGGTTATCACGATTTCTCCTTCTTCAGGTACTACATCCGGGTGAATCTCTTCCCATTGCTTTAAAAACTCAGTAGTCCACATTTCTTTGTTATTGAATCTTGAAAAACTTTTATTAGACTCACTGATCTCCGGAGCTCCCGGTCTGAAGGAAACAATAACATAGATCACCGGAATTTTTTCTGTTCTTGCTTTCGCAATGGCCTGAGCTACATTATTTACCAAGCTTGTAGAGTCTTCCAGATTCTGCAATATGGAACTTTGTAAATCCATTACCAACAAAGCTGTTTCGTTTGAATTTTGCATTTTTAAATATTTATATTTTATTACTGATTGCTTCCTCCGGTTTGGATGAAGTAGCCTTTTTCTTATAAGCATTAAATATCCTGTAAAAAGCTATTCCTATAAGAATAGCCAGTATCCCTTGAATTAAAAGGGTATTACTGCTTCCGATATGTTCAGATGCATAACCCGTAAGTAAACTTCCTAGCGGTAGCATCCCAAAAATAGCAGTCAACAAAATACTGATTGCTCGTCCTTTCATATGAGCTGCAGCCTCAGACTGAACGATAATATTACAAGTAGTAAACTGCATAACACTCCCAAATCCTGTAAACATTACAAACAGCATTGCCCAATAGAAATTACTGGTCTGTGAAAAAAAGATCAGCCCAATTCCTAATATGATGGTACTCATAATCAAATAGAAACGAAGGTTATCATTTCTTTTCAGGGATGCCAGCAATATAGTCCCCGATACTGCACCCAGCCCTATAAATCCCGATATATATCCAAAAGTTGCTGCACCTCCTTTAAATGTCATTTTTGCAACTTCCGGAATTAATGTATCATAAGGCAAAACAAATAAACCGATTAAGCATAGCATTAGAATAACCAACCCTATTCTGGGCTCATTTTTAAGATAAACAATCCCCTCTTTAAATTCTAAAGCTACCTTTTTGTCTGTTACCCGCTTTTCATAAGGAGGAAGCTTCATCATGGCAAAGCAACCAATTACTGCCATAAATCCAATCGCATTAAGTACAAAACAAAATCCTACATTCCAGTGTTCCAATACAAAACCAGCTACTGCCGGTCCCAGAACTTTACTAACACTCGACATTGCGGCACTTAATGAAAGAGCACTTGGAACATCTCCTTCTTCCATCACCACTTGTCCCACCATAGTTTGTCTCGCTGGAACGTCAAACGCATTGATAATTCCTAATACCACACTTAGGCCCAGTATCTGCCAAATGACAATATGATTGGTTAAGAATAAAACGGCTAATAATGATGTTTGTACCACCGCAGCAATCTGGGTCCAACGGATAATCGTACTCCGATTATACCGGTCTGCTGCAATCCCTCCAATGAATGAAAATAAAAAGGCCGGAAATTGCTCAGCAAAAACTGTAACTCCCAGCATAAAGGAGGAATGGGTAAGTGAATACACCAACCACACAATAGCAGTTCTCTGCATCCAGGTTCCAAATTGCGATATAGACCGTCCTGCAAAATAATATTTGAAATTATCACTTCTGAAAGCTCTGAATGTACTTACGTTACTTATACTCATTATATCTTCTTCAATTATATACCTTTTTTGACCTATCCGTCTATTTGACAAAAACTATCAAAACGTCAAATCATGATCAAAAAAATTTAACTTTTAATTTTTTCCAGAACCATTTCCGTCAGCATTACAGCACCTTTTTCCCATTGATTGCTATAAGTTTCAATAACCGACTCTCGTCGAATCCCCCGAATACTACTTAATAGTACAAATAATAAAGTATCTACGGTATTGGGATCCGTCTCTGAAATTTTTCCTGTAATCACAGAGTCACGAATAACCTTTTTTAGCAAGGTGGTTTCCGAATGCATCATTCTTTGATGAATATTCCACATGATATCAGAATATTTAGAACGTTCTTCACTATCCATCCTCGCTTCAATGGCCGTAATAAAGCTTCTGGTTTTTTCAGAACCTTTGATCTTTGCAAAACAAAAAGCCTGAATCCTCTTCTCTAAGTCTTCTTCTTGATAAATAATCTCTTGTAATTCATTAATCACTTCATCTACAAGGGAAATCATTACCGCTTCAAAAAGTTCGTCTCTGTTTTTAAAATAATAATATAAAGCGCTTCTGGTTTTCCCCACTGCTTTGGCAACATCATCCATCGTCACTTTTTTAATTCCGTAACGTTGATACAATTCCTGTGCAGTCAGCAAAATCTGGCTTTTTAAGATTTCTTCCTGTGAAAGGGATGGGCTTATATTACTAATCATAGTTATCCTCCTTTCAATATGTCTTTTGAAAAGATTTGACAAATTTACGAATTTTGTCGAAATGAAAATTATTATTTTTAAAATTATTAATCAGCTATCAATTCCAAGATTAAAGAAGCTGATTTGAGCCAATTATTATTTTTTATCACATGACCTAAATGTCCTGCTGGCTTATATTCTATTGAATTTCAAAACCTGGTCTCAGGTTTTTTTCCCAATTTGGGTCTGTATTTTGCTATAGGTTACAGAGAAACAAAACCACATTCATAAACACACAATTTAGAATTTTGAAAAAAATTATTCCCATATTGTTTTCGTTTCTATTGGTATTATATTCCTGTAACGAAAACGAAAGAACAGATGTACGGCAGATAAATAATGATGTCGGTACTGCTCACGCCAATATGGTAAACAAAGAAAATGATGACACCGATCGTCTTTTGTTTCCAGGTACAGGGAATAAGGTATCTGACTTTGTTCCGGAAAATTTTGAAATACAATACGAAGCAGAAGGTGATCTTAATGAGGATGGTTTCCCGGATCATGCTATTGTTGTAAGAAAAAAGGCAGATACGCTATCCAGTCGTAATGTTTTGGTCCTTTTACAAAATCCCGATAAGACGTACCGTCTTGATGCTATTTCTAAAAAAGTTTTACCCGCTCAATACAATGAAGCAGGTCATAAAACATATAATCCCGAACAAATCAATATCGGAAAAAGCGAGCTTAATATCCAGTTGTATGATATGATTACCAATGGAAATCTCTTTAGTAAATTCAAATACCTAAACAACAACCTCGTTCTGACCTATGTCGAAACCTACTCCATGGCAGCAGGCGGAAATACGGCTCTTTATTATGAAGTGATCAAAGGAAAACTTACAGAAGAAGTTCTGCATATAATCAAAGAAGAGCCTTTTCTAAACTCTCAGACTTACGATCTAGCTGCTCAAAAACTATTATTCGAAAATGCTTCTCCACAAGAAGTTATCAGCAAAGCATACCAATCAGTTGCTGTAAGGGACTAGATAGTAATATTTAGATTCATTTCCCACCTTTTTTAATTTCATATACAAAAATTCACTAACTTAGAAATAGCTAACCAACAATGAATTAAGACTCAGACAGCTTAGCTAAAAACAACTCAACCACCATGAAAACAGGACTGCTGAAAACTGAACAATAGAGTAAGCACAATAACCACAAAAACTAAAAACATGAAAACTACAAAAAACAACTGTACCAAAGTTCCATTTGGTATTATTCCTTATTAAGTAAAATTTCTTTGTCAAAAAATACTTGAATTCAATTGCCTTCTGTAGCATTTGAATGAATCGCCATTTCCCTTACTCTGATTGAGTAGGTGTATCTCAAAATTATAATGTATCTGTGCACTGAATTTTATTAAAATTGTGTGAGTAAGTTCCATAAGAAGTCCACGATTATTTTATTTTTTGAAATAGTAGAATTAACAAATTAATACCGTTCAAACACAAAATTAAGCGCTATGTCTAACTCAAATCCAATAAAAACAAAAGATAATGGAGAATATCCGGAATTTATTATTCCTAATAAATTTAAAACAAAAAGCTTGTATATAACGACTAAGACAGAATTAATTAAGGATGGTTGGGAGCTTGATCTTATTCATGCTTTTAATATCGATGGAAAGACACAAGATTTCACGCCCACCCCTGATATAGAAAGATATAAAATTGGAAAGGGTGAGGATTTAAATAATAAAAAATTTGCCTTAGTCTCTATAGCTTCCAGAATTAGAAATGGAGGCGAAAATGGCCCTTCAAAAGTGAAATATACTTTAAAATTTGAAGCAGGTAATGAATTAATAGATGAAGAATTTATTATTACCAGTACTGAAATAAATCCAGCTACTTTTTATACCAAAATAACTTTGAAACTAGAACAATGAAACAATTACTATTACCTTTTATCATATTTTGTTCTACTATAATCGTTAGTGCTCAAAATATCAATGATCAAGTACAATCATTACAGCTTAATACCTCTCCTGCGTATGTGGTGCTAGGAGTAGAGCCTGAAAATATTCAGCGTCCTAATTCACCAACAGATTTTATTGCTGGTGTTCAATCGGCAATAGTTAATGATAAAATACAACCTAATTTTGCAATGGAAACTTCTCCTTATTACTGGAGCAAAAATAAACGCAACTCAAAAAAATTTAACGCTACGGAGTATTTATTTAGTAATAATTATGGTGAAAATTTACTTAAAAGTATAACATTCTCTTTTGCAACTTCCTCAAGCGATTCGCTCGTCTTTAGCAAATTAAAATCAGGAATGGCTCTAGGGATTGGAATGCATGTACAACTAGTTCAGGGAGCTCCTAGTAAAAACACTAAAAAGAAATTATACGATTGGTATCAGACCAATTATTTAAGATTGGTGTTGGAAAACTTAATAATAAAGCTTGAAAATGATGAGGAAGTAGATAACATAGAAGAGTGGTTTTCAGAAATTAAAGAAGCAGGTAGTTTTAAAGAGGTTAACGAGTCTGAAAAAAATATAATAATCAGCCTCTTAAAAGAAAAACTTAAAAAAAATGAATTTATTAAGTCCGATTTAAGCTCTATCAGAACGATGAGAGATAAGCTGATTGCAAAATCAGAAAAAGATTTAGAGGCAATAAATATAAATTTCCTCTTACAAGAGAAGGTTTTATGCTTGAGTTAGCAGTTGCTAACGCAAGTATGGCTCAAGATAGCAGGTGGGATAAATTAACTAGTGCTAAAACTGCAGTATGGCTCACCCCGTCTTACCGATTCAATATAAACAAGGATCCTGAGGTTATAGACTTTATTGATGTAATGGCCGTTGCAAGACTTACTTCTAACTCTGAAAATGTTGATCTTTCCGATTATTTAGATATTGGTGGAAAATTACAGTGGATTCATAATAAAATAAGTTTGTCTGGCGAAGTCATTTATAGGTATCTCACTAAAAAGCCTGAAGCGGTTTTAAAGAATCATACCTTTAGAACAGCTTTTAATTTTGGATACAAAATAAATGATATCATAACCTTTCAAGCTACATTTGGAAGTAATTTTGACGGAAACTCCACCACCTATACTGATCCTTCCAAAATATTTGCTGTAGGAGGCTTTAATTTTGGATTTGGTAATATGTTTAAAAAGAATAATTAAAATATTATGATATATTTTTCCTTCATCAATAAACACAATTATATACAGATAAAAAACCATTAGGTTTGTACAATCTTCAACATAAGATCCACATCATTTTAAATGAATCAGGATTAAAAAAGAAAAATGCTGAATAAGCTTTCAGCATTTTTTATATTATTGAATTAAGACATATGTGAGTTCCAGCTAAGGATAATTAAATGTTACTACCACCATTTCGAGTAGGTTTTGTAAAAACCATATCGAGAAATCTGTTATTGAGTCGATCTTGATACATTTTTCTCCTGAACTACGTTCGCAGACTTTCAGTCTGTATTACGAAAAACATTCAACCCTCCCCAATTCAGACTAAGACGCATATTAATGCGCCTCCAGCCAATTATTTCCAACGCCAACCTCAACCAGTAAAGGAACCTGTGTTTCAATGGCACTTTCCATTTCGGTTTTAATTAATTTAGAAGCCGCTTCAATTTCTTCAATCGGAGCTTCAAATACCAATTCGTCATGTACTTGCAGCAACATTTTAGTCTGAAGATTTTGCTCTTCTAATTGTTGGTCAATTTTAATCATAGCCATTTTCACAACATCAGCAGCACTCCCTTGAACCGGTGCATTCACCGCATTTCTTTCAGCATGTCCCCGTACAACAAAATTATTGGAATTGATATCTTTTAAATGACGTTTTCTCCCCAAAATCGTTTCTACATAACCTAATTCACGTGCTTTACTTACCTGTTCCGCCATATATTCTTTCAACTTTGGATAAGTCTCAAAATAAGCTTCAATCATTTGTTTAGCTTCTGTTCTTGATAAACCGGTTTGCTCTGCCAAAGCAAAAGCACCCTGCCCATAGATGATACCAAAATTAACGGTCTTAGCCTGGCCTCTCTGGGTTTTGGAAACTTCCTCTAAAGGAATTTTAAACAGTTTAGCGGCAGTAGAAGCGTGAATATCTTCTCCGTTCTGGAATGCCTTGATCATGTTTTCTTCTCCTGAAATTTCCGCAATTAAACGAAGTTCAATCTGTGAATAATCGGCAGAAATAATCTTCTTCCCTTCTCCTGAAACAAATGCTCCACGAATCTGTTGCCCTCTCAATGTTCTGATCGGAATATTCTGTAAGTTCGGGTTTACACTTGTTAAACGACCGGTTGCTGCCGTTGTCTGAGAGAAATTGGTATGCACACGTTCATCTTTATCAATCTGAGACGGTAAAGCATCTACATAGGTTGATTTTAATTTCTGATACGTTCTGTATTCAAGGATATGTTTAATAATCTCATGTTTCGAGGACAGTTTCTGCAATACGTCTTCTGAAGTTGCATATTGTCCTGTTTTTGTCTTTTTAGCCTTAGGATCAAGTTGCATTTTTTCGAACAGGATTTCTCCCAACTGTTTCGGAGAATTCATATTGAATTCCTCTCCTGAAAGTTCAAAGATCTTGGATTCTAATTGTCTCAAATCATTTTCCAGATCAATGCTTTCCTGAGCCAGCCATTTTTCATCCAGAGAAATTCCCGACAGTTCCATTTTTGCTAAAACGACCATCAAAGGCATTTCTATGTTAAAGAACAGGTCTTCTAATTTTTCTTTCTTTAGTTGTGGAGCAAACAGCTCATATAACTGAAACGTTACATCAGCATCTTCGGCAGCATAGTCTGTCTGCGTTCTCAGATCCGCATCCCTGAAAGTTCCCTGATTTTTTCCTTTTTTGCCAATGATAGTTTCAATAGAAACCGGTTTATAATTCAGATAAACTTCTGAAAGATAATCCATCCCATGTCTTCCATCAGGATTCAGAAGATAGTGGGCAATCATGGTATCAAACATCGCTCCTTTTACGGTGATGTCATATTGCTTTAAAATTTTATAATCGAATTTAAGGTTGTGGGCAATTTTCAACAGGTCTTCTTTTTCAAAAAACGGTCTGAAAATTTCAAGGGTCTGCAATACCTCACCCTGATCTTCGGATAAAGGAACATAATATGCCAGCCCTTTTTTATAAGAAAAGCTCATTCCTACCAATTCTGCTTCCAGCTCATTCAAAGAGGTAGTCTCTGTATCAAAGCATACAGCCCTTTGTTTCAGCAAGTTATTAACCAGCATTTTCTGAGCCTTCGGGTTATCTACAAATTGGTACAGATGTTCATTATGTTCAATCGTAGATTTGGTAGAGGTGGCTTGATCCAGCTCTTCATAGGTTGAAAATAAATCCAACTGGGTTACTTGTCCTTTTACTTCTGTTCCTTTTGAAGTCTTGGTTACCTCCACTTCACTTACGACAATAGTTTCTTTAGGTGCAAAGGCACGATACAGATTTTCGTATAGTCTTCTGAACTCTATTTCGTCAAAAACTTCTTTTACTTTTTCAAAATCCGGAGTTTCCAGATCATATTGTTCCTGGTGGAATTCGATAGGAGCATCACAAATAATAGTCGCCAGCTTTTTAGATAAAATACCTCTTTCTGCCGAAGCTTCTACTTTTTCTTTCAGTTTTCCTTTTAGCTGATGGGTATTGGCCAGAAGGTTTTCAATACTTCCATATTCTTTAAGGAATTTCATGGCCGTTTTTTCTCCAACTCCTTCCAGTCCGGGGATATTATCTACAGCGTCTCCCATCATAGCCAGGAAATCAATTACCTGCTTAGGATCTTCAATTTCATATTTTGCCTTTACTTCATCCACGCCCAGAATTTCTATATCTCCACCTTTCAATCCCGGCTTATAAATTTTAATTTTATCAGTAACCAGCTGGGCAAAATCTTTATCAGGGGTCACCATAAAAGTCATATAGCCTTCTTTTTCAGCTTTACACGCAATTGTTCCGATTACATCATCTGCCTCGTACCCTTCTACTCCTAAACAAGGAACATGCATTGCCTTTAAAATCCTGTGAATATATGGAATCGCTACTTTAATCGCTTCGGGTGTTTCGCTTCTGTTCGCTTTATAATCTGCAAAATCATCTGTTCTCACACTTGCTTGCCCCACATCAAAAACTACGGCTAAATGCGTCGGTCTTTCTCTCCTGATCAATTCGATCAATGAGTTTGTAAAACCAAAAATAGCAGAAGTGTCTAATCCTTTACTGGTAAGCCTCGGATTTCTGATCAATGCGTAATATCCTCTGAAAATCATCGCATAAGCATCGATGAGAAATAACCTTTTATCTTGAGTTGCGTCCATATTTTCTATAATGAACAAATATAAGAAAATAGGAATATTTATGGTCTACAAATTGGGCTTAGATTTTTATAAGGTTTACTAATTATATAAAAAATACCCATCTTTGAGATAGGTATTTACATTCTTATATAAACGCTTTTATACGTTTTATTATCTTTATGATTCTTTTATAGGAATAGACATGTCATTCATATTATTCTTTAGGATAGTACTGATGTAATTTCCTTGTTGTCTATCAATACTTGCCGTAGCGTAAGTCATTGGGGATTTATATTTAACTCCTTTAAAATCCGGGCTGGTAAGTACCGGCATCATATAGAAGGCATTGTCCTCATTCTCCGTATCCATAGCCCATTTTCCTCCGATATGTTTACGGAGGGTTTCACCAATATAAATGGTCAATAAATCCAATATTTTATGATCTTCTATGAGCTCATCTTCATCTTTATACTTTTTTATAATCCACTTCTCGATATCATCTAATGATTGTATACTATAATCTAAGATCAAATTATTTTCATGGGCAAAATCTTCGGTGAAAGAATCCATCTTATCACCGATATAAAATATCCATTCCTGAAAGTTTTCTTGTGTATATGACATTTAATTAAGGTTTTATATGTGATACGGTTATACCTGCATTTTTCAATTCGTCCAATAAAGGCTGGCTAGCCCCTCCTTCAATTCTCCATTCTATTTTCCATCCATCTTTTACCAGCTGCTTATCTCTTTCTATCTCATACATAATATCTTCAGTTCTTGAGAAATAATTACCGGATTTTACCTCTACTCCTTTTTGTTTTTTCACATCTGCAATATCCAATCTTCTGTTAACTGTATTTCCATCCAGCTCTACTTCAACGGTTACTTCACGTTTACCCCAGCCAATATTCTCATGATAAGCATCTGCTGCAGCATTTCCTTTCTTAGCATTAAGTATATTGGATTCATAAGTATTGCTCCATCTGTTATAATCCCATTCTCCGCCTCTTTCCTGATAGTCTTCCCAGGCCTGGTCTTTATGTTGTGGTGTACCTGCTTCCGGTTTACACCCATTATGGACCAATATTCCATCTTCGGTTACATAATAGTTTTCATTGCTTTCGATATCAAAATTATAAACTTTTTCATAATGGGGCAAAGTTTCTTTGCTGATTACCGTAGTATAATCGCCTCCTTTTAAATGAAGCATATCTCCCGGCTGTAGCTCTCTTGCCTCAATCCATTCATCATTACAGAAAAACCGGTGCTCTGGTGTTACCTGTATAAATTCTCCTGTTGGCAATTCAATGGAGAGCATTTGTAATGTAAATCTTTCATGCTTTTTCAGAATCGGTTTATATTCCTGTTCTTTCGTGAGCTCATTATAAGTAAGTACAAAATCACCTTCAAACAGATCTTCTATGTTGGCTAATCCATCCTGAGTATGCACTTTTGTTCCTGCAGGAAAGCAAACCAAGCTAGCTCCTTTAGCTGCAAAAACACTAAGGATTAACGCAACACTACTTTCCTTTAGTTTATCCAAAGTATCCTGATCACTACTCCAAATATTATATTGTTCATAATAGGCTCCTCCAATTCCCAATCCACGCATAATTTTACAGAACGTAGAAGCTCTCATAAATCCTTTGAATGTAAACTGTTCTATCATCTCTTTTCTCGCAGTATTGAGAAACTGACGGCCAAATTCTTTTCCGAAAGCAGCGGCTCCTTGTCTTGTTGCCATTGCGGTCATTCCTCCGGCAGCAGAAGTTGCCCCTATCGTCATTCCTCCTAATCCTCTTCCGGCGAGAAACCCGAAGGCAAAATTAGCAACGTGTCCTAAATTGGTTAAGGCAGCACTTCCCCATGCTTCCCAAACCGTTTCTTTTGGAGTAATAGTTCCACCTTCTACAGGACACATCATTATGGAAGATAAAGTAATTGCCTTATGCCCATTAATTTCCAAAGCTTCTGCCTGTTTTGTCCAGATTCTTTGGGTAGCTGCAGATTTACATTTGATATACCCTATCGCAATGGCTGCCAGAATAACAGCTGCAATCAACGCAGCAACAAGCCACCCTGGTCCAGGAATACAACAGCAAATCCCTGCTGCAGCTCCTGCAATAAACGCTACACTTCCCAGACAAAGAAAGTTATTATTTTTTAATGTATCTTTCTCAGTAGCGGCTAAATTACCACTCATATAAGTAAAGTTCTGACTCGTTACTTTCATTTGCTTAGGAGCCATTCCTTTACTGCATACTAAGTAATGTTTTTCGGTAAGATACTGTTCTTCCATGATCTTATTCTTCCAGGGTTAATCGAAGATAGGAATGGTTATAATAAAACTCTCCCAGTTCTTCGGTAATGGTAAAATCAGACTCTAATAATGTAATATTATCATAGATATATTTTCCTGTCATTTTATATTCGGGATGCATATATTGATCTTTGGTAAAAGCCCGCAATCGTTCAATGACTTTGTTATCCCGAACCATTTTCCCTTCATAACTACGCTCTGTAGTTCCGTCTTCCAAATCCTGTTCTCTTAGATTGATATTAACAGGAATTACAACGCCTCCTCCAAACCGATCCATCTCGTTTTTTTTAATGTATCTTACATTTCCTTTATCTGCGCTTTGTTTGAAAATAAAAAAATACTGATGTAAAAAATGGATAAAGCGGATATTTTTAATTTCCATTTCTTCATTGCTAAGCTCATATTCTTTTGCGCGAATAATTTCGTAAGATTCGAGTGGATGAGCATTGGTAAGCCATTCTTTCACCTTTTGCCACTTTTTGTAGATTTCATCCCTGTTATATACTTTTTCTATAACTCCTTCCGCATTGATTCCTATTTCGATTTCTTTATAAATACTGCAAATTCTGTTGGTCATTTCAGCAATCTGAGTCATTATAGGATCTTCATATTCTGCTAATTCATATAATGTTTCTACAATATTAAAGCGATATAAGCCGTCATCAACTCCCTTATACGTTACTTCGTTCTTGATCCTGATTTTATAATCACTTTTGATACTGTGAACTTTTGTTGTTCCTACAACCTCTGTATTATATTTAAAGGCTTTATCCTTTTCCATCCTTTTTTAAGTATTGATTTTTACTTTTGGACCTCCTATTTTTACTTCTGTCTTCCCTGCAATATTCGTTGTTTTACTTCCTATATTAAATTCATTACTGCCAGAAGCTGTAATTTTATCGGTAGCATCCATAACGATTTCTTTACCATTGATTGTGATTTTTCCATCTTTATTGATGACAACGGTACTGGCTCCTACTACGATTTTAAATTCTGTATTGGCTGTAAGTGAAACGTTTCCTGATTTATCCATTTGTAAAATAGAAGCATCCCCTACGTTAATCATATTGGTATTTCCAGCCTTTACCGTATTATTATTTCCTACGTTTACTGTTTTATCATTATTCGCATTGGTTGATGCATTTCCTGCCCCATCAAATTTCATATTCGCACCTCCCTGGTCTGTAAGAAAAACAGAACCTTCTCCATCATTCAGCTCCAACTTATTTCCACTTCTGCTGCTTAAACTTTTAACATTATTCCCGGATCCGCCACCGCCACCTACTCCTCCATGGAACATTCCACCCATAACGAAAGGACGGTCGGGATGCTGATGGGCAAAATTAACGACCACCTGATCTCCTACTTCAGGAATCGCCATAAATCCTCTGTTTTTACTTACCTTATCACTGCCTCCCGCATCCGGTGTCATTACTCTGATAAATTCTGTTGTGGAAGCTCCGTTTTGCCAATCGAACTGTACCTGTATCCTTCCTTGATTCAATGGATCGGTATTGGAAATTACTTTAGCAAACTGAGCGTCTGCTTTAGGCTGCTGAAACTCCGGACGGGGAATAAAACCTGTATCTGAGGCAATAGCATCAAATGTTCCTGTATAGTAACCTCTTGCATCCACTTCATGGCTTACCTCAATAATCATTAATTTGGTAAAATAAGAGGTCTCGTTGCTATTCGTTTTACGCATCTCGATATCCGAAACGCATCCCGGATATAAAAATGGGACCGTAGTGGTTCCCGAGGTAATAAACACGTCGGAAGCTTTACTTCCAGCGGTTCCTTTCTGAGAAGCATCAATATCCATAAATGAAACAGCTTTTATCGGAGCGACTCTTAAAGAGGGGGTAGTAAATATCTTTTCTGAAATTTCGTACGCTCTTTTAGCGATATCCGAAGTATGATTAATTTTTGAGCTCCCGGTGGTCAGCTTTTCATTTTTACTGCTGTTGTAGCCATAAAAAGTAGGGTTGACATGCTGAGCTTTCATTTTTATTTTTATGTCGCTTACACTGCTTCCATAAGTTAGCTTAACGGGTTTTTCCTGAGGGGGAAGTTTTCCAAAATGTAATACTTCACCATCATAATAAAACTGCTCTCCATAAGCCTCAGCGATCCTTGCCAGATAGTTATAATGGGTTTCTTCATATTGAGAACTGTAAGAAACATTCCCGTGTTGTGAATCTACTCTGAAATCAAATTTATTCTGTCCCAAACCTTCTTTAATCACCTGATCAGCAATACTGTTCAGGCTTATTTCCTGTCCGCCTCCAAAACTTTGGATATGAGGAGCAGCATCCAGAAGAACGGTAGGACTATATCCGGTAAGTACTATATTTCCCAAACTTCCTTTTTCCTGGCTGAATCCTACTTCTGTAATGACTCCTATAAAGCTCCTTTCAGGACCATCTTCAACATCTTTGTATTTGAAAACTACGGTAATCCGTTTTCCCAAAAAGTTCTGAGCTTCTTCTAAATTATGGTTTTCAGCACTCCCCAAGGTATCATGGGCTAATGTTAAATCGAATTCATGGTGCTTAACCGCGCTTTGTGTGAGCTTAAAGTGTTTGAAATGCTTAACGATTTTCCCTTCAATAACAATTTGAAGTTTAACCACCCGGTTAATACCTAAAATTTGATTTTCAGGAATAGCTTTGGCATTATGTATTTTGGAAGTAGGTTGTTTCGACCATACTTTATTATCTACAACAGCAGGAGCATTAGGCTGTACAACCTGATTCATAAAGAGATTGGATGAGTTTTGAACCACTCCGGTATAAGCCTGCGCCTGGGCAAGTTTCTGAGTAGCTTTTTTAACTTTTTCGCCGCTCTGTTCCTGTAACTTATCTGTAGCTTTCTGTACTGCTTTTGTTTTGGCTGCTTCTCCTATTTTTTCGGTCATGGGGCTTTTTACAGCTTTTGAACCGGGCAATTTTACCGATTGATCATCTTTAAACATAGCCTTCGATTTTAAATGAAAATATGAACTGTTGTTACAAACCAATTCAATTGATTACGGATCAATTGAATTTCAAATCTAAAATAACTTATAACAATTTAATTATCAATGATATAAATATAAATTTCAGATGAATATATCTTAAAACCAAAAAACAGAATAGTATACTCTAAAAGGAGTGCACTATTCTGTACCAATTTATTTTTTTACTAAGATGATTTAAGGTTAGTTCCCTGGCCATACACCTTCATAAGCAGCATTACCATAGTTGATTTTTTCTGCGCTTACTACAAAGCTGATCAACATACTGTTTTCGTCTACTGCGTCGAAGTCTACTTCGTGCTGAATTACATAACCGTTTTCCCAGTTCAAAGTAATCAATGTCCCTTCTTCATGAGATTTATTGAATGTAATTTCGCCACTTGTCGGTTTATATTTTCCATTTAATAAGCTTTCCAGAATATCAGATTTTTCTGTAGCTTCTATAGTGAGTTTAATGATAGCATTAGATGGATCTGATGCTACTCGTCCTGAAACGTCAGTAGATCTTGAAACGCTGTAATTTAGCTTTAAAAGTTTCTGACCTTCGCTTCCGTTGAATTTTAAGATTCCTCTTGAATTTGCTGCCATGATTGGTAAATTTTAATCGTTAATATTTTGTGATGCGGTGTTCAATTATATAGCAAATATATACCCGTTATTTTGAACCTCAAAGCTTTCAAACAGGAATCTGAATTTTTGTAGTAGTTCTACTATTTCATGTAGTAATTCTACGATTCAAGAAATAAATAAACACAAAAACATTTAGTAATCAAATAGTTAAAAACTAAAACTAATAATTAAATTAACAATAATTTAACACTAACAAGAGAAATAACCGCTTGTCTCACTTCAAAATAATGTTAAAAAACAAGCATTTTAATTTTGTACAGAATGTATCGTCATTCCACCTCCGGATTGATTTTCAAATGAGTCTGCCAATACACTGAAAGTCCATTCATTTAACGGAGAGACAAGCAATGGCAATACCAACCCTGCAACGTTAATTCCCCCTCCAAAACCTTTTGCAACTTCTGCCTTCATTCCCTTTGTCGTCTCCGCTTTATGCTGGCTAATGACTTTATTACCTTTATTAGATGTTTTTACTCTCGGCAGAATTTTCCCGCTTTTCTGCCTTTTCATAGCTTCCACTGTCTGGGCTCCGGACCTTGTTTTTTTCATTTCCGTAACGATTTCTGCAATTCTGGCTTCACGTTCAGCGCGGGTCCCTTTAAGGTTCATTATTTCTTTAATGTATTTCTCATTCTGATTTTGTCTGTATCTATCATAGGAATGATAAAGAATATTTTCAGCAGCACTCGTTTGAGATGTTCCAATATAAGGGTCATCCGGAGTATCAATTGTAAAAGAGCCTTCTAATTCTTTACGCGAGACCAGCATTTGATCATAGGCAGTATCTCCACTATCGCTACTGTACATGCCCTGCATCCCCTGAGCTTCTAAATAAGCAACAGGCTGGAAGATAAGATATGCTCCTACTACACCAACCAAAGCTTCTTTCCCTCCCGCAAAGAATGCAGCACCTATACCACCTCCGCCTGCTAATGCGGTTCCGCCTGAAAGACCTATTCCAAATCCAAACAGTCCGCTAATAGCTGCTGTAAGACTCACTTCTCCCCAGTTTCTGAATGCTACATTTTTTGCAGCAGCATTGGCTTCACTTTCATCTAAAAAAGGAGTGAGTACTCCCGGTCCGGCAGAGCAGGTTAAAAACGATTTTTGTGTTAGTGCTTTGTGTCCTTCAAAATTCACATTTGAATGGGGGTTAACCCATTCTACAAGATTAGGATTACATTTGGTACTATTTGAGGCTATAGCAACAGTTGCCGCAATAGCAATGGCACCCAGGATTACAGCTCCAACTCCGAAAGTACATATAGAGAAAGCAACTGCCAATCCTAAAGCAAGACCAGCCACTAAAAATGACCATGCTGCTACTTTCCCCCAGTTACTTTTGCACTCGAAATCATCTTTTAATACCATATCAACTTCTGTTAATAAGGGTTTCTTTTGCGATTTATAAATAACAGTAAGGTTCCACATTTTGGGATCAGCAAGCAGAACTCCCGGTGCAGGATCCATCTGATGGCTGCAAACAATAAATGTTTCTTGAGGAAGATAGTTACTCATAGCTTAAAAATTTTTTTTACTTCTTCTTTTTTTGTACCCGCCGTTATTTCCGAAGAAAACTGTTCCAGCTTAAAATATTTCTTGATATGATCAACAATATCAGGGGTTATAAAATTCAGAGAATAAAGATTTTTATCATGGGTATAAAACAATATTCTTATGGCTCTGTTATAGACAGAATTTTCTATAATATGAATCTCTTGAATCGATTTTTTCGGTAAGGGGATTATTTTATTCCCTTCAAACTTCAATGTTTCGGCTGTAAATGCAATCTTTTTTATTTTAGCCGTATAGGAAAAATAGGTATACACTAAAAAAAGATATAAAAACAAAAAAGGCAAAGTCACTATAATTTCTAAAAATGCATTTCTTGTACGGGTAATCAAACCAATCTCAGCCTTATAAGGCTCAATCAAAATTCTAAAAAGAAACATTACCGCAAAACCTAAAACTGCAAAAACCAAGAACTGAAGCTTGGGATTTTTAATGAAAAAGGAATTAACAAACAGATCACCGGATGTGTTAACCACACCAGTATTCTCTTTTAGCCTATTCAGCAGAATATTATACTCCTGCGTATTGCTTTTCAATAAGGATCTGGAAATTGTAAAATGTTCACCCTCAAGGTTTAGTTTAATTGTATTTTGATCCATCTCAAGTGCACTTCCGGAAACCACATGATTCCTCTTTTTATAGGTAACCTCAACGGAATCATTATTAATATGATTGATAGAAACTTTTTCAGAAAAAATGTATAACAAAACCTGATAAAGAATAATGACGTGAAAAAAATAAAAAATAAAAAGAACAAGAAGTATAAAACCTATGCCTGATCTATCCACAAGCTCTCCCCATATTGAACCCAGGTAATCCCACCCCGGAACAAGATAAGAATATAGGAAAACGATAAATGTTGCTATAACAGCCAATCCTATCTTCCTGCTATTATTAAGAGTTTTTATAAAAATCATTATTTGAAAATCAATTTTACTGTTTAAATTCTCCTTAGATTAAAAATACATTCGGATTTTATATTATTCTCAATGTTTTCAATTATTGACAGTTCTGCTTTTTCCAATAGTTTAGTTTTCAAATTATAGGTAAATAGATTTCGCATGTCCAGCTTATAATTTGAAAATTTATATTTAATCAATGGACGGTGGTACTTTTCATACCCCTGGCTTACTTTTTCTAACAAATCTTCAGATTCTATAGTTTCCCATACCTTTCTAACGGTTACAGAATCTCCTTCTTTTTGAAGTATATCATATCTTACTTCCATTGGAACAACTACATCGGGAAATAACTGAGACTGGTAGTTGTACTGCTCTCTTTCCAGCTTATCGTCACTGTAATATAAATATTTATCTAAAACTGTTAGATAAAATAAATCTCTGTTGTAGTCCTTTTCATCATCATAGGCATCGGAAAATTGAAAATCACCTTCACTGATCAGCTTATGATACTCCTGTGGTTTGGTTTGTTTAATAATTTTAATAAATTCAATATCATTGAGCTTATCGCTCTTAAATCTCTCCCATTTCTCTTTCAGTTTATCTTTATTGATAATTTTAGAAAAACGGCCTAATTCATTCATCTTTACTACACAACTATTTCTTATATAATCAACTTCTGAAACAAAGTCAAAAACACGAGACAATGCAGGAGGATTAAATTCATAAAAAAAATCACAAAGCTCAACATCAATTAAGCGCTTTGGTAAATTATATTTTACCTTATACTCTTTTTTTAGCTGAGAATAGCTTTTAACATCTTCTTCAATTCTGGTTACATTTAGCTGTTCACATCTGTAAGTTGCCCTTTGGTCATAATCTATTATAATACCTGAATTATTTTTCTGCTCTTCCTTTGTGGTAAAAGGTAAAATAATAGTCTTGATATGAAGGGGTAGCTGATTTCCATAAAACTGTTGGGTAACTGATGAGTGAGAATTATGAAAATCCACTAATGTTTTAATGGTTATATGGTGTTTTTCTGCTATTAACTCTAAAGTATCTCCTTGTTTTACCTCATATTTAATTATTTCCATACGATTAATTTATATCCACCTGGCTTCCTGTGATAAATGTATTCCCAGTTGCATTGATGGATGTATCAGATTTACTGTGCAAACTCAATTTATTTTGAGTAACAAGTAGTGCATTGTCTTTAGAATTCATATCCAGCATTCCATTTCCAACAGAAATAGTAATTGAATCCTGCTTTATAGTGATTTTATTTTCTCCTACTTTTAGTTCAATCTTTTCTTTACCTTCAATAGAAATATTTCCACTACTATCCATTTTTAAAACAGAATTTATTCCACCTCCATCTTTACTTCCTACATTAATAGTATGGGTACTTCCTGTATTAACAGTATGATCTACTCCCACTTTTTCTGTACTATTATTACTCACTGTGGTAGTAATATCTCCCGAACCACTCAAGACAACAGAATTTTGGTTTCTATCTCTTACAGTAATTCCTCCGCCGTCATTTAATTCTATGATATGCCCGCTTTTGCTGCTTAGGCTTTTGACATTATTTCCAGCTCCGCCTCCACCGCCAATTCCACCATGGAACATTCCGCCCATTACAAAAGGACGATCGGGATGCTGATGAACAAAGTTGACGATAACCTGATCTCCAACTTCTGGAATTGCCATAAATCCACGGTTTTTTTCCACTTTTTCACTACTTCCCGCGTCAGGAGTCATGACTCTGATAAATTCTGTAGTGGTAGACCCATTTTGCCAGTCAAACTGAACCTGTACTCTTCCCTGGTTCATCGGATCTGTATTGGAAATCACCTTAGCAAACTGCGATTCAGCTTTCGGCTGTTGAAATTCCGGACGAGGAATAAAGCCCGTATCTGCTGCAATGGCTTCAAATGTTCCTGTGTAATATCCCCGTGCATCCACTTCATGATTCACCTCAATGATCATTAATTTTGTGAAATAGGCTGTTTGGTTGGTGTCTGTCTTACGCATTTCAATATCCGCAACACAACCGGGATATAAAAATGGAACGCTTGTGGTGGCCAATGTAACAAATACATCAGCAGCCTTACTTCCTGCGGTTCCTTTTTGAGATGCATCAATATCCATAAATGAGGTAGCTTTAATCGGTGCTATTCTCAAAGAAGGGGTAGTGAATGTTTTTTCAGAAATTTCATACGCCCGTTTTGCAATATTGGACGTATGGTTTATTTTAGAAGCTCCCGTAGTCAGTTTCTCATTTTTACTGCTGTTATAGCCATAAAAAGTAGGATTGACATGTTGGGCTTTCATTTTAATCTTAACATCATTAATACTGCTACCATAGGTAAGCTTCACCGGCTTTTCCTGCGGGGGAAGCTTACCGAAATGAAGAACTTCTCCATCATAATAGAATTGTTCGCCATATGCTTCAGCCATCCTTGCGAGATAGTTGTAATGGGTTTCTTCATACTGAGAGCTATAAGGAACATTACCATGTTGGCAATCTACCCTGAAATCAAATTTATTTTGCCCTATCCCTTCTTTAATCACCTGATCGGCAATACTGTTTAAGCTGATTTCCTGATTCCCACCAAAACTCTGGATATGAGGAGCCGCGTCCAGAAGAACTGTTGGGCTAAAACCGGTCAAAACAATATTTCCCAGACTCCCTTTTTCCTGACTGAATCCAACTTCTGTAATGACTCCTACAAAGTTTCTTTCAGGACCATTTTCTACATCTTTATATTTAAATATGACTGTAATTCTTTTTCCCAGAAAATTTTGTGCTTCTTCAAGATTATGGTTTTCAGAACTTCCCAAAGTATCATGAGCCAACATTAAGTCAAACTCATGATGTCTGCTTGTACTTTGTTTGAGTTTGAAGTGTTTGAAATGCTTTACCATCTTTCCTTCAATCACAATTTCAAGCTTAACCACTCTGTTAATGCCAAAAATCTGGCTTTCAGGTATAGCTTTCGCATTATGTATTTTGGAAGTTGGCTGTTTAGACCAAACTTTGCCTTGACTGATTGCAGGGTTGTTTGGAGTGACCATTTGATTCATAAACATTCCTGGAGCATTTTGTTTTACCCCTGAATATGCTTTTTGAATTTTTCCAGCTTTCTGGGTTGTTTTCTGAACTGCAGCATCAGCCTTTTGCATTTTTTCATCAACCTGTTTTCTTACTTCTTTTTGACCCACTTCCTGTATAGGCTTCGTAGAATCCTTTACATTTTTAGGGCTTTGTATTTTGGGTTTGTTATCCTGAAACATAGTACTTTGTGTTTAGTTAATGTAATATTAAATGCACTCTCCACTATTCTTAAATATATATTTTTTGATCATTATAGCAGAAACAGGAAAACAGAATAGTATACTCCAAAAAGAGTGCACTATTCTGTACTAATATTTTTATTAAGAAATTTAGGATTAGTTACCTGGCCATACACCCTCATAAGCAGCATTACCATAGTTGATTTTTTCTGCGCTTACTACAAAGCTGATCAACATACTGTTTTCGTCTACTGCGTCGAAGTCTACTTCGTGCTGAATTACATAACCGTTTTCCCAGTTTAAAGTGATCAATGTCCCTTCTTCATGAGATTTATTGAATGTAATTTCGCCGCTTGTTGGTTTATATTTTCCGTTTAATAAGCTTTCCAGAATATCAGATTTCTCTGTAGCTTCTATAGTGAGTTTAATGATAGCATTAGATGGATCTGATGCTACTCGTCCTGAAACGTCAGTAGATCTTGAAACGCTGTAATTCAGCTTTAAAAGTTTCTGACCTTCGCTTCCGTTGAATTTTAAGATTCCTCTTGAATTGGCTGCCATGATGGTAAATTTTAATCGTTAATATTTTGTGATGTGGTGTTCAATTATATAACAAATATATACCCCTTATTTATAACGTCAAAGTTTTCAAACATGAATCTCATTTTTTGTAGTAGTTCTACTACATTAGAAATAAAAGCACTATTATTCAATTAAAAACGCCTGATAAAGCAACTTAAAACAGAAATCACCTAATTAAAATTCACGATTTGGAGAATAAATACAAAGCTACGATCGCTCTGTTTTTACTATGAACCGCCTTCTAATTAGTTTCACTTTAGCACTCTTAGCCTAGTTATTGGTAATCGTCTTATTTCCTTCTTTAATGGATCGGCTCAGTATTTTATTTTTTCTGAGCAAAAAATCAGGCATCAGATCTACCGGTAGATAAAATGCACTTTCGCCCTTATTCTGAAGTATATCTACAATTCCAGGATTCCAGGTCAGTATTTTGTCAATTTCCACATTAAGTTCATCTGCGACTATACTCAAATTAAACCCCGCATTGATTTCTGTTTCTGCTAAAGAAGAATCAGGCTCACTTTGTCCTGTTCTCGATTCAAAAATCATATTCATACGGGCGTTATTGTAATTGCTAAGTACGTTTGGTAACTCACCTGTAGCATAACAGGCATTTAAATATTTTTTAACATGATTAATGGTTTCTGCGGGTAAGTATTTGCTGAAAACATGATATTGTGAAGACCCTGCTGTCTCCATAGCTCTGGAAATATTTCCTTCTCCACAATTATAAGCTGCTACTACCGTGACCCAGTTGTTATATTTCTTATACAAATGAGCTAATGAAACCACCGCGGTTTTGGTACTTCTATATAAATCTGTACGACTTTGCTCAGACAAACCATATTGGTTGGCATGGGAAGTCATAAACTGCCATACCCCTACTGCTCCAGCTCCAGAAACCTGTCTTCGATCGAACCCTGATTCAATAAGTGCCAGGTTTCTTAAATGCTTAGGCAAGCCTTTTTGAGATAATGAATATTCAATAAATTCAACCACCTCCTTGTTGGCGTTGATGATATTTTTATACCTTCTCACACTAGTTTCAGAAGTATCAGAAGCTGAGAGAAATTGTCCACTTACAAAATGAGTAGAGATCAGCAATAATAAACTGGTAACACTATTTTTGAAATCTATTTTCATTTCAATATTTTTAAGGGTAAAATTAAAAAATAAAAAGATGTATTAAATAATCTTATTTTTTAATCTATGATACCACTTTCCAAATTAATTTTTCTTCCTCGGCATTCCAGTCTACATTGATGATCTCTCCTGATTTTACCTCTTCTCTTACGATCATTTTTGAAATAGGTCTTGCCAGTTGTGCCCGGATAACTCCCGAAATCTGCCTTGCTCCATATTTGCTACTAAATCCTCCCAATGCAAGATTTTTCACAGCCTCATCGCTTATGGTAAGAGTAATTCCTAATCTCGTTAATGAAGTATGAAGAGATTTCAACTGAATATTAAAGATTCTTTCTGCAATAGATTCCGTGATTGGTGCGAAAGGAATAATCTCGGTAATCCTGGCTAAGAACTCAGGTCTGAATCTCCCTGAATTAGACATAATCTGCATTAACGATGAAGATGCAGGAACCTTTCCTTCTTCAAATTGTCTGACTATTTCTTCACTTCCAATATTAGAGGTAAACAATATCAATGCATTACTAAAATCACCTTCTTTTCCAAGCTTATCATGTACTTTCCCTTCGTCCATGATCTGAAGAAATACATCAAAAACGGAATGGTGTGCTTTTTCGATTTCATCAAACAAAACCACCGTATAAGGCTGTTGCCTGATTTTATTAACCAGCATTCCTCCTTCTTCATATCCCACATATCCCGGAGGCGCTCCATATAATAATGCTGCTGAATGCTCTTCTTTAAATTCGGACATATCAAAACGAACCATTGCTTTTTCATCATTGAAAAGTAATTCAGCCATTGATTTCGCTAATTCCGTTTTTCCGGTTCCGGTTGGCCCAAGCAAAAAGAAGGATCCTATAGGTTGGCCCGGCTTATTTAATCCGCTTCGGTTTTCAACAATCGCATCCGAAAGTATTTTCAAAGCATGATCCTGACCTACTACCCTGTTTAATAAAAGGGATTCCATATTCAGAAGCTTTTCTTTTTCCTGAGCCTGGATTTTACCGATCGGAATATTCGTTTTAGCAGCCATTACCGCTGCTAATTCGAGACGGTCTACTTTTTCTCTTTTTTTAGATGCATGCTCAAGCAGTTCAGTAAAAGTATCGTCGATGATTTTCTTGATCTGGTCTACCGGCATCGAATTATCTATAGCCGGCTGCTCACTCAAAGATCCCCATAAAATAGGGCTTATTTTATCTCTGAGCAGGTTATAATTCCAGATCAGTTCATCTGCCTGATCCTTGTTATCTGTATATTCTTCTTTTAAAATATTTTCATAGCTTGCTTTCCAGCTTTCTAACTCTTTTTCTGAAAGCTCATCAAGCATTTTTATAGCAGCCATTGTTCTGTCCAACAGATCAATAGCTGCATCAGGCAGCTTTTTCCCTTTTGCATATCGCTTGGCTAAGCGTACACATTCCGGTAAAGCCGTTTTTTCAACTTCTATATTATGATGTTTTTTATACCCGTCTAAAAGTACATCAATCATTTTTACACAAGTCTTTTCGTCCGGTTCGTTAACGGTAAGTACCTCAAAACGACGGTTGAAGGCTTGTTCCGGCTCAATAATTTTTCGATATTCTTCCTGAGTAGTCGCCCCAATAACCGTGATCTCACCTCTTGCCAATTCCGGCTTCAGCAGATTGGCTACATTTCCGATGCTTCCTTTAGGATCCAGTAGCGTGTGAATTTCATCAATAAATAAAATTGCTTTTTCAATCTTTTTGCATTCATTAATGACTTTCTTAAGACGATCTTCAATCTCTCCTTTATAAGAAGTTCCAGCCAGTAATGCTCCCGTATCCAATTCCAGAAGCGTCGCATTTTTAAGCATTTCAGGAACATTCCCTTTAGTAATCTCAATAGCGAAGCCTTCCACTAAGGCAGTTTTCCCCACTCCCGGTTCTCCGATAATAATAACATTCGGCTTACTTCTCCGGCAAAGAATTTCGACCAGCATTCTTAACTCTTTGTCTCTACCAATAATATTTTCCAATGTCCCTTGTCTGGCCTCCGCCGTTCTGTCTACACAATAACTTTTAAGTGCAGGGAAAGAGGAATCTGAAAAGTCAGATGTACTGGAAAAAATTGATGAAAAATCGCCATTTTCAGAAGCCGAGAACGGAGTATCTTTTCTGTATAAATTGAATATTTCGTGTTCTCTGAGAGGCAGTGATTTAAGCTGTTGCAATGAGAAGGCAACCTGTGGTTTTACAATAGCTGTAAGCAGACATATCGGAGTAATTTCATCAAGTCCTAATTTTAACCTGATATCATCCGCCTCTTCTATAATCAGATCTACATGCTCGTCTTGTCCTACTTCATCAGGGAGATGAGTTGTTTTAGGATAATCCTCAATGCGCACATCCGCCCATTCGTAAAAATAACCCGGATCTTTATCGATGCTTTTCAGAAATTCATTCAGTCCGATATCTTTATGCATCAATGCCTGTAAGATGTGTGGCCCTCCATAAGTGCCGTTATAATTCTCTCTTGCTATCGACTGTGCAATATGAAAAAGCTGTTTTACTGTTTCGTTGGTTACTAGTACTCCCATTGATAATTTTCTTATATTAATATAAAATATGTGTCTTTGTTTCTAATATTTTTTATGTTGATTAAGCAACGAACAATATGAGATTCCACAAGAGATACCTTCACCAGACTTTAAATCCGTTACGATCTTTTTGTACTTTCCGAATACTGGATGTACCAAAAGAAAAACCTCGCATTTTTTCAGGTGTGGTTAACATATTTTCGTGATTATGATGTGGTTTAAAGGTAAAAAAAAATATTCAATCAGTCGCTTTTTCATTAAAGTATTACACAATAGAACCTTGAGTTTACTATATTTTACCTACAAAATTTGTTTTGAAGCAAAAAGACTGCCTTTTTGAAGGACAGTCTCTCTCTTTATGAATGTGGATTACTGTGTGTTGTATTAATTAGCTGGTTGGCCATAAACCTTCGTATGCTGCTTTACCATAATCAATTTTCTCTGCACTTACGACAAAGCTGATCAACATGCTGTTGTCGTCTACGGCGTCGAAATCTACTTCATGTTGAATAACATAGCCATTCTCCCACTTTAAGGTAATTAATGTACCTTCCTCGTGAGACTTATTGAATGTAACTTCTCCGGTTGTTGGCTTGTATTTTCCATTTAAAAGACTTTCAAGAATATCAGACTTATCTGTGGCCTCAACAGTCAGTTTAACAATTGCGTTTGATGGGTCTGATGCCACCCTTCCAGATACATCCGTTGATCTGGAAACACTGTAATTAAGTTTTAATAATTTTTGACCCTCGCCTCCGTTGAATTTTAAAATCCCTCTTGAATTGTTTGCCATGATTGTGAAATTTTAATCGTTAATACTATTTTGTGATGCGGTGATTGTAAAACAAATATAATATCATTACCAATATCGCAAAAGCTTTTAAATCTATTTCTGATTTTTTGTAGTAGTTCTACGATCTGATGTAGTAATTCTACGATAGAAGATATAGAAAAACCGGTAACTAATTTGCTGCTATACATTTACAGAGATTCAAATATGAATCTCCATTTATTTATTGTATACGGAAAAGAGAAATATTTTAAATTGACAGACACAAAAAAAGCGGAATTAAAATTCCGCTTTCAGATATCATTATAGATAATTAATGCTTTGTATATTCAGGTTCCTCTACAGGAAGCATGGTTGGCATAAAATACTCATTAAGCCAATAGAATGTTTGCCCGTTTTGCTGGATCTTTACAGCAGGATCATTTCTATGGTTAAGTAATCTGTCTGCTAAATCTTTATAGTGACGGAAATAACTTCTAACCGTTTCATTAGTAACAATCTTAGACTTTCTCCAGCCCTTCAACTTGTACTTAGACATCAGTTCTTCTTCCGAATTATCAAAACCGGTAGCCATCCCTACTGCATAAGACATAGGCTGCTCATATAAATCACCTTTATCAATGAACTTCGTTGTAGGATTATACTTTTTAAGAATTTGTACAAATTCTTTAATAGCTCTGGATTGACTAAAATCAGCCCTGGCAGCACCTGTCTTATCGTAAACTTCAGTGTAGAAAGCTTTAAGGTTATCGTATTCTGTTTCAGAAATCAGAATTCCTTTTTCAAGACCCGGCTTAAACTCTTTTAATTCTTTCGGGATATATCCTTTTACCAGGAACGGACTTCCATAATTGATAAGCTGCGCTGCAATTCCGGCCGGAACAGGATTAGTAAGTCCTGGATATATATATTTATATTTTAAGTCTACATCTGTTCTTCCTGCTCCTACTGAAGAATGGAAGTAATCATTGAGAGAGTTATCGATCGTTGTGTTATCCAGCGTAACCTGAGATATTAAACTATCAACAGATTTTTTTAAATATCCCGGAGTTGTAATATCTCCCTTCTTAGGAAAAATAACAAATCCCTGTGACATACTTTGCTTTGGATAGTCTAACGAAAAGAAACCCGAATCCCCTTCCACAAGGCTAAAGTTATTCTTCGTTAAAACATCATTTTGATTAATGATCTTTTGCTTTTTAAGCTCAGCGATATTCTTAGCAGTGTTTGTAACAACATTTTCAGAAAGTAGTACAAAATCATTATACGTATCAGATGCTCTCGCACTGGTCTGGAACATAATCAATCTGGCCTGTGCCTGAGTAAGAGAATTGATCACTCCATACATATTTCCGCTCTGATTTGCAGATGTTCCTACTGTAATCACAATATTCGTCTCATCCGGAACCGTAGAAAGCAGGTTTCCGGCAGCCATAAGACCTTCATTTACCGGCTGATATCCACTATTATTGGGGCAATTCATTTCATTAGCCTTCTGGTCGATGAATGTTGTTATTTTACTGTAATCCTGGCTAAGGTTAGATACAGCTACATTATCACCACACGCATTGTTTTTATAGAGCACCACTCCATACTTCACAGAATTGAAATAGGAAGGCTTCTCAAACCTAAGCTGTAAATCTTGTAATAAAGATTTTACAATAGGTGCATAAGGAGCGTTCGGTCCACTGATATCCAATGCAAAAACAATATTTATTTTTTTATTTTTCTCAGTAATTTCCCGGTAACGGTCAAAGTAAATAGGTTCCCCCAATACATTGAATACATAGTTTTTACTATAATCTAGAATATTAGTAAAGTATTTCGTTTTTGAATCTGGAGTCTGCGCTTCTTTTAATCCTAAATTAACAGGGAAAATATTCTCAAGAGGTGTTCTTTTATTAACGTCGGTAAGAAGAACTGCAGTTCTGTTTTCCGTATTGCTTCCTCCTGGCGCCCCTTCATGTATACCCAGTGTACTTTCTGTAACACCGGTTGTATTTTTCATTTTTACAGCAGAACGCTGTCCCCATGCCGAAATAACATTCGAGCTCACC
Source organism: Chryseobacterium piperi (assembly GCF_002285635.2). Taxonomy (NCBI): domain Bacteria; kingdom Pseudomonadati; phylum Bacteroidota; class Flavobacteriia; order Flavobacteriales; family Weeksellaceae; genus Chryseobacterium; species Chryseobacterium piperi. Next base: position 2,176,344 of record NZ_CP023049.2, read on the forward strand.
CAGCCATACAAGCTATTATCGATACTGTCCATATCTACGCTTGGCTTTTTCCCTACCAGAAACCTTTTATTGTTTTCAGCCTGCTTGTAGACATATACAATCTGTCCGTTAGGAATCTTTACATTAGCTGTCTCGATTAAACTTGGAGAATTGAAAACCATGATGGAATCATTCTTATAGTACCTTTCCGCGCTTCTGATAACATCACTGTTACTTGGAACCACCGCTACTCTTACAGGATAGCCTGTTTTTTCATCTTTTAAAGAATTGCTCCAAAGAAGAAGATCCGATTCAGGAATCCATCCATAGGTTTTAATAGCTTTTGACGACACTTTTTTCATTAGTGCATCCGGAATATATTCCGCTACCTTCACCATTCCGTCTCTATGTTTTAAAACCATTAAAGGTTCCAGGAATTTAACTTCTTTAAATGATTTCTCATCACTTTTATCCAGATAAGCTGTATTTCTGGAGCGATCTGAAATAGCGATCCATGGAACTGATTTCTTTGAATATCCATTAATAACCGAGGCATTATCAATTTGCCCATATTGCGACGGCTCAGGAGTCTTTTTGGACGGCAGCTTTACCTGACAGCTCGTCAGTACTATCGAAACGCCTATATAATATGCTGCTAGAGGAAATTTATTTTTCATCCTATTTTATTCTTTTATGATTGGGGTGCCCAATAACTGGGTAATAATTTATTTACTTTGATTGATATCCACTTTGGTTACACAGTTTTGAGCATCATCAAAATTTACTTTTACGGTTTGAATAATCGTATTTTTATCAAACTGTAATCCCGCACAGTACATATAGAAATTATTCACTTTACTGTCGGTTACTTTTACTACAGTATTTTCGTTATTACACAGGTATTTTTGAAGCAGATAATTATAATGAGAATTAAAATTATTTCCATTAGCGATCTGTTGTAAATGGTATTTAAAATCATTATCAATCTTTGCATAGGCATCCTCTACACTTACTTCATCATCTTCCAGTGCATCATAATAAGGAAGGATTTTGATACGGTGCAGCACGGGTTCCACATTTTCATTCGTGTACAATGTCACGATATAATCTCCCGGCTCTTTATAAGAGTAGATAGCCAACTTATCTTTAGAATCCGTACTTCCGCTTTCCCCAAACTTCCAGCTGAACTGAGTAGCATTAGAGATCGCACGAAACTGCACATTTTCATGCTGCATTGCCTGCGCAGGAGCTTCTATGGTGGTTCTTACTTTAGCGGTATCTACCGGTTTTGAAAGAGGTCTTGCAGACACCAGTACAGGAAAGGATTTTGAGTATTTATTATCAATCATAAGGGTTACCGAATAGTACCCCGGTCTGCTATAAAAGTGAAAGCCATTGCTTTTATCAGAAGTTGCTCCGTCTCCGAAATTCCATTTCTTGGTTTTTGCAAATTGAGTTTTATCTTCAAATAAAAGAGTATCGCCTACTGACAAGGTGGACGGATATACATCCCCTATAATGTCATCGGCAGAATGAATGATTTTTTTCTGCAGCCATAATGCAACAAGAGCAGCAATCAGCAATGTTGCAATAACACCGATAATAATGTTCTTTTTGTTCTTTTGAAAATAATTCATAGTTATAATTGTGAAGTGATTGTGTTGGGTAATAGTTGTTCCTGCATTTACTGAGTTCTGTCTTTTAATGCATTTGCGCGTTGGCTTACACGGTCTCTTTTTTCTTTAAGGCCTATCATACATTCCTGATACTTCTTTTCAAAAAGTTTGATGTCTTCTGTTGTGCTGGAGATAATCTGTTTATCTTCAAAATACATTTTATAGAAATGAGCGATCTGCGGATAAGCATCCTTACGGATATCAATGATATCAACACCAAAAGAACCGTTAATATCATTAATTCCGGTTTGAATTGTATTTTCCACAAAAGGTTCCGTCGTTTCGTTGGTCAATTTTTGAATCTGAACAAATGTAGAATCTACTAAACGCTGTGTAAGTTTTTGCTGCTGATCAAATTTTGCTTTTTCTTCAAGTTTCTGAATAGAAAGAATATCTTCATCTGAAAAAGGAGATTTAAATCTTTTAAGAAAGATAATTCCAAGAAAGATAATCGCAGCTAAAAGCATTAAAATCAAGTAGAAAAATTGATACTGCTTTTCTTTTTTAGATAATGTAACTTGTCCTTGCATAATGTTATCTTTTTCTTCTGCTTCCCGAAAACTTTCTTGTAGGATCCTTGGCCAGAACACTTTCCACACCGGCAACTTTGCCTGTACACAAATTCAAATCCCTGATTGCAATCTTTTTCTTATTAGAAACTTCCACAATCTGGTTCTTTAAATTCAACATCGGCCTGATTTGTTTCATTAAACTGGAATAATGCTTAAAATTATCCACACTATCCTTGCCCATGATATTCTTAGCATTGTTCACATTGTCTATAATATCATTTCTAAGGAAGATATCATTTTCTACCCTGTTCAATCTGCTCATTCTGCTAAAAATAGTATCGACCTGTACTCGTAGTATATCACTTCGGCCCAGCAGCTGTCTGTAATTTTCAGCTTCTCGGCTGATCCCATCTGTCTGTGTATCATAGCTTTTAAAAAAGAAAAATACACTGGTAAAAGAAACAGCGGCTAAAACAACAAAGGACAAAACAAACTTCCAAATGCCCGTCCTGACGTCTGATTTATTTAATTTTCTTTCCCTATTTGAAGACATATTTTTGTGATTTGTTTGGGTCTGTGAAAATATAAAAAAAAAAATTCCTGCACAATATCTAACTTTTCAGTGAAATACTAACATAATTTTCATTTAAATTAAGATTAATTTTAAATTTAATAAGTTTTTCTTAATTTAGGCCTCTAAATTTTAATTATCACAAGCCAAATCGATATTAAAAGTGAATAAATTGTTATCCAATACTGTGCGATTTTCAATAGCCGACAGTGATTTTTATTTTAAAAAAATCCTGATCAAAACGCTTTTGGAGAGCCCGTTTTACATGCTCCTTAACGACTGTAACAATGGGCACGAGCTGGTGAACCGAATCTACAGGAGACAGGAGGATGTCTTTATTATTGAGCTCTTTATGCCGGTGCTCAGTGGTATTGAGGCTATCAAGTACATCAGACAAAGCAATACAGAAACCCCTATCATTACTTACTCCGGAACCTATCAGGAAGATATGGCGGAAATTCTTTCTAAAATTCCTAATCTTTATTATTGCCAGAAAAAGAGCAATATCATCCGAGATATTATTAAAGGTCAGATCGTTTCAAATACCTTCAATTATGAAGCGTATTCCAAAGAATGGGAACAACAGCCACTTGCTGTTATGGAGTATATGGACAGACAGAAAAAGAGTCAGGAAGAACTTTCTCCTACCGAGATACAACTGATGAAATTCTGCTATGAAGGCTTCAGTAATAAGGAGATCGGAGAAAAACTAAACCTAAGCACAAGGACCATCGACACCTATATTAACAGGCTTACAGAAAAGCTGGGATTAAAGACCAAACTACACCTTATCCGCTTTTGTGTAGAAAATGGATATTATAATTCGAGCATGTAATAAGCACTTCACGTAATATTAATATAGAGTAAATATAAAAACGTCAACCCTTTACCGAAAATTTTTTTGCCACTAATTTGCTAGTATTCAATTTTTTTAACTAAATTTGCACACCTAAAATTTAAAATTAAAAAAGGAAATGACAAAGGCAGAATTGGTAAACACCATCTCAAATAAGTTGGGAACAGAAAAGAATGAAACACAGAAAGTTGTAGAAGCTTTTATGCAGGAGATCAGGACTTCTATGTATAATGGAGATAACGTTTATCTAAGAGGTTTTGGTTCTTTTATAATTAAAACAAGGGCTGCTAAAACAGGAAGAAACATTTCTAAGAATACTGCAATTGAGATTCCTGCTCATAACATTCCAGCTTTCAAACCATCAAAATCTTTTGTTGAGAAAGTAAAAACTAAAGTTGCAGTAAAATAAAAATTAACTGAATATTAACTAGTTACTAAAAAATTTAAAATTATGCCAAGCGGAAAGAAAAGAAAAAGACACAAGGTTGCAACTCACAAAAGAAAGAAAAGAAGAAGAGCAAACAGACATAAGAAAAAATAATCTCCTTTTTCGAGATTTATAATATATTAATATAGTTGGTGTTTTTAATTTTTTAATTTACACCGACTATATTTTTATTTGTAACTATAAGATTCCGAAGGAATCAGGATTGGTTTTATTTATTGAAATAAATAACATAACTTTAATTACTAATTCTTAAATTTAAAAATGTATTTATTTACAGAAAACCATGCAAAATTCCTATCATCTTAAACAATTTTATCTTATAACAAAATGAAGAAAGAACTAATAGTTTCGCATGAGGATGACCTTACAAAAATTGCATTACTGGAAGACGGAAGACTATGTGAACTTCATGAGGAAGAGGACAAAAGTGATTTTATAGTTGGAGATTTGTTTATAGGAAAAGTAAAAAAACTGGCCCCTAACCTGAACGCCGCATTTGTTAATATCGGCTATGACAAAGATGCTTTTTTGCATTATCAGGATCTGGGACCACAATATCTTACCTATAAAAAGTTTTTAAAAGATACCATTTCTAAAAAACAAAGCTCTTCGAGCTTAAAGAATTTCGAGATACAACCCGAAATTGACAAAAACGGAACTGTAGAAAAGGTCATCGCAAAAGATGATCTGGTTTTGCTACAAATTACCAAAGAACCTATTTCTACAAAGGGACCAAGGATCTCAACACAGATTTCCTTAACCGGTCGTTTTTTGGTTTTAATACCTTTTGATAATAAAGTTTCTATTTCCAAAAAGATCAGAAGTTCTGAGGAAAAAGAAAGATTGCGCACACTTATTGAGAGCATCAAGCCTGAAGGGTTTGGAGTTATTATAAGAACTGTGGCAGAAGGAAAAAAAGTAGCAGACCTGCACAACGATATGAATCAGCTGATTCAGAAATGGGAAGGTACTTTTAAAAACATACAGAAAAACAAAGTTCCATCTAAAGTTTTAAGCGAAGAGGACAAAGCTTCAGCTATTTTGAGGGACAATTTTAATCAGGATTTCGTAAGTATCATTTGTGATGATGAACAAATGGTGGAAGAAATGAAAAACTATGTGGAAGTTATCGCCCCTGAAAGAAAGAATATTGTCCAGTTTTATGACTCCCACATTCCTCTTCTGGAATATTACAATGTTGAAAAACAGCTTAAACAAAGCTTTGGAAAACATGTCAACATTCCAAGTTCCAAGGGAGCTTACCTCGTTATTGAACATACGGAGGCACTACACGTAGTCGACGTAAATTCCGGAAATAATATTACTACCGGAAATGCAGCCAACAAAGAACACGCTCTTAACGTGAACAAAATGGCAGCCACAGAAATTGCAAGACAATTACGTCTTCGTGATATGGGCGGAATTATCGTCATCGATTTCATCGATATGCCGAACCCTGATCACAGAAGAGATTTGTATGAACATCTGAAAGAAGAAATGAAGCGCGATAAAGCTCGCCACAAAATTTTGCCCCCAAGTAAATTTGGACTGATACAGATTACCAGACAACGCAACCGTCAGGAAAAACAAATCGAAACAAAAGAAGAAAACCCTAACAAAGACGGAGAAATTGTAGCTCCGGTTGTTATCGTGGAAAGAATGGGAGAAACCATCCGAACCATCATGCAAAAGGAAAAAGGAAAACTTTACCTGCATGTACATCCTTTCGTGGAAGCCTACCTTACCAAAGGAATCAAAAGCATCCAGATGAAATGGTTTATGAAATATAAAAAATGGGTAACCATTATCCCAAGGGATTCTTTTAAATACTTAGAATACAAAATTTACAATTCTAAAAAAGAAGAATTGATCGGATATTCTAATTAATACAAAATTTTAAGAGGCTGTCTCAAAAGGACAGTCTCTTTTTAGTATTTCATTGAAAAAAGATTTCGATATTTTGAATAAAAAAAATATCTTGGAAAAAAGAAGATATAAGTCAAAAAAGCAGTCTGTTTTAGGCTGCTTTTGACATTTTCTTTAGATTGTGGGCAATTGCGAGTATGCCGATTTCTACCTCGACTTTATTTTTTCCCCGAAGCATGAATCGTTTAAAATTTTTGTTGTGTTTGAGCTCTGCAAAAACAGGTTCAACATCATGGCATCTTTGTTTTCTGAGTTTGATGCCCTTGCTGGTATTAAGAAGTTTGAAAACCTTTTCTCTGATTTTTGCCAATTTAGGATTGTTTTGTGAAGTGGTTATTTGTCCCGATTTCTGATCTTTTCTGAAGTAATTATATTTAACATAAGCTTTTATTTTCTTAGATTTTAACAAGTTGTAATTTTCTTCTGAGCCATAACCAGCATCAGCAACAAGCTCTTTGGGAGCTTTATGATAGCTTTCTTCAAAACCCAGTAAATGAGTCGCTAATGTTTTGGTGTCTGTTGGGTTGGGATGAATTGAATAATGTAAAATGAATTGTCTATGGGTAGAAATTTGTAGATTGTAAGCGGGTTTTAGTTGTCCGTTTCGCATATGATCCTCCTTCATTCGCATAAAAGTAGCGTCTGTATCGGTTTTGGAATAGGAATTTCTATCTTCTAATAATTCTTGCTGTTTTTTATATTTCTCTAAATTATCTGCCCAGTTTTTCTTAGCATAATTCAGTTTCTGACGAACTTTTGAAGCTACTTTTTTATCTTTCAAAACTTCATTGATCTTTTCGATGGTTTGAGTTACTTTTTCAGAATCTACTTCTTTAAAATCAATACTTTCTGTATTTTCAAGCTCGTCTTTGGCAACTGTTTCTGCATAGTTCCAAAGCTCTTCTAATTGCTCTGCAATCCTTTCTTTGTGTTTTTTGACAGCTCTTCCCCAAACAAAAGTATAGCGATTGGCATTGGCTTCTATCTTGGTGCCATCTACAAAAGTGGTTTTCAGACTTACCAAACCTTCCTTTTCCAAAAGAAGAACAATTTGTGTGAAAATAGCTTTAATCTCACCTTTCAATCGTTCACTACGGAACCTGTTTAAGGTGTTATGATCGGGACGGCTCATTGCAGAGAGCCACATAAAATGGATGTTTTCTTTCAAGGCCTGCTCCATTTTGCGGCTTGAATAGATATTGCTTAAATAGCCATAAATCAAAACTTTCAAAAGCATTTTCGGGTGGTAGCAAGATGTTCCGCCAGGTTTGTAGGTTTTAATTAAGCTTTTGATATCCAAGCCATCAATAATGTTTGAAACAATTTTCACAGGATGTCGCTCATCAATCAACTCCGATAAATTGGGAGGAAAAAGCAGATTTTCTTTGGGGGTGTAATCTTTAAAGACTACTTTTGACGTACTTAACACAATGCAAATTAATCAATTTGCAACTATTAGGAAAGCGAAAGCTTTCCTTTTTGCATAAAAAAGGCTATCTCTTTTGAGACAGCCTCTTTTTTATTTAAATTAGCTTTTCAAAATAGTTAATGACAACCACTTAAAAATAGAAAATGAGTAAAGAACATCATTACAAAATCACTATCCAATGGACTGGTAATCAAGGAACCGGTACAAGCGGTTATAAGGATTATGAAAGAAGCCACTCCATTTCCGTAGACAACAAAGCTGCAATTGAAGGCTCTTCTGACCCTGCTTTTCGTGGAGATAAAACCAAACATAATCCGGAAGAACTTTTTTTATCTTCACTATCTTCCTGTCACATGCTGTGGTACCTCCATTTCTGCTCAGAAGCAGGTATTATTGTTACCGATTATACTGATCAAGCAACCGGAATTATGGCAGAAACAGCTACCGGTAGTGGCCACTTTACAGAAGCAACATTACATCCAAGAGTAATCGTTACAGAAGAATCGATGGTTCAAAAAGCAAAAGAACTTCACAAAAAAGCCAGTGAATTTTGTTTTATTGCCAATTCAGTTAATTTTCCGGTAAAGCATATCCCGACTGTAGAGGCTAAATAAAAAATAAGATCAATAGTCTACTGGTTTCTGGTTTCTTTACATTTTTTAATCCTTTCATTTACCAATCCAGATGGTTAATTAATGTTAATGGCTATCCATTTCTTCAAGATATATTACTAAATTTGAGCTATGGGAAATTTTGGAAAAGATTTATTAAGAAAAATTAAAAGTGTAGAATTACCCGGTGAAAATGCACATGGGGTCTTTTCTCCACCTTATCGTCCTGTTTTTAATTATGATGAAATTTTAGAAAAAAATCCAAAATTCGCAGCGGTCAATATTGTTCTATATCTTAAAAATAACGAATGGTATTTTCCATTAATCCAACGAAGTGAAAACGAGCATGACAGGCATAGCGGGCAGATATCTTTGCCTGGCGGAAAGCGTGAGGAAATGGATCGGGATTTTGCTGACACTGCTATCCGCGAAACTTCGGAAGAAATAGGAATCGACAAACATTATGTAAGAATCATAAGAGAAATGTCGCCTATTTATATTCCACCCAGCAATTTTTATGTATACACCTATATTTCTTACACGAAGAAAAATCCGGTATTCGTTTTACAGCAAAGTGAAGCAGTAGAAACGATAGAATTTCCGATTACTTCGTTTCTAAATTTGCCTGATCAGCCTGAAATTATGGCCTTACCCAGTGCCGGAGGGCATGAAGTTCCTGTGATCAATTTCAACGGATACATTATCTGGGGCGCCACAGCAATGATATTAAGTGAATTCAGTCAGTTACTGAAAAAAATGTAACTTTGTAGCACCGCGTTTAATAGAGAGATGGCGAAGAAAAATATTTTCACCGATGCATTCGGAACACCTTACTTTTTGAAAAGGTTAATTATTTTTATTTTAGGATTTGTGTCTTACAGAAGATTCAATGGCTTTAATAAATTAAAAATAACCGGTACTGAACACCTTGTGGATCTTCCCGATTCAAATGTGCTTTTCGTATCCAATCATCAGACCTATTTTGCGGATGTTGCAGCAATGTATCATGCATTTTGTGCTGTAAACAATGGCTATTTAAATACGATTAAAAATCCGATCTATCTGCTTAACCCGAAGATCGATTTTTATTATGTTGCAGCAGAAGAAACCATGAACAAAGGTATCCTCCCTAAAATTTTTAAAATTGCAGGTGCTGTAACGGTAAAAAGAACCTGGAGAGCTGAAGGCAAAAATGTCAACCGAATGGTAGACATGAGCGAGGTGGATAATATAATGAAAGCCTTAGACAATGGCTGGGTAGCGACTTTCCCTCAAGGAACTACAGCAGCTTTTGCACAAGGACGAAGAGGTACGGCAAAACTGGTTAAAAATCAGCGTCCTATTGTAATCCCTATAAAAATCAATGGATTCAGACGGGCATTCGATAAAAAAGGACTCCGTGTAAAAGTAACAGGAGTAAAGCCGACCATGGAGTTTAAAGCACCTCTTGACATCGATTATGACAAGGAGAATGCTCACCAGATTCTATTGAAAATTATGACTGCTATTGAGCAGACTGAAGATTTCAATTTACTACACCAATATGATGAAGAATTAAAAGCTAAAAAATTAGAACAAAAGGATTCAGATAATTAAAAAAAGGTAAATTAAATATGAAAAGGATAATAGGAATCTTATTCGCAATCATAGTATTAGTTTCATGTAACAGTCAAAAGGTATATTCAAATTTTGACATAAGCTATTCCAGAAGCGGAGGGTATGCCCCGGTTTACGAAAACCTGCTTATCAAAGACAACAATGCACACTATTCTTTTGAAGGTCAGGGACAAAAGTTCAAACAGGATTTTAAAATCACCAACGAAGATTTAAAAAAGCTGAATACAGTTCTTTCCCAGAATAATTTCAGAAGGATACAGGAAGATCGCAAAAAATTATATGACAACATTACGACATCTATTAATGTAAAAAAGGGGCCTAATGAAGGAAATAAAACAGATGCCAGTATGGTCATGCCTAATTATAAGACAAACTGGACTAACATTCAGGATGCGTTCCAGGAAATCATTAATAACAATGTTAAAAAACAATAAATAAAATTGAAGACCCATTTCATTGCTATTGGCGGAAGTGCCATGCATAATCTTGCTATTGCGTTAAAAGATAAAGGATATCAGGTGACAGGTTCTGATGATGCTATTTTTGAACCTTCAAAATCCCGACTGGAAAAGAAAGGAATTCTTCCTCCGGAAATGGGCTGGTTTCCTGAAAAAATCACCTCTGATATCGATGCTGTAATTCTTGGCATGCATGCGCATCAGGATAACCCTGAATTGGCAAGAGCAAAAGAATTGGGCCTAAAAATATATTCATATCCTGAATTTCTATACGAGCAATCTAAAAATAAGACTCGTGTTGTTATTGCCGGATCTCATGGAAAGACAACCATTACCTCCATGGTTCTTCATGTTCTGAATTTCCATCAGAAGGATGTAGACTTTATGGTAGGAGCTCAGCTGGAAGGCTTTGACTGTATGGTAAAACTGACTCCGGATAATGATTTCATGGTATTGGAAGGTGATGAATACCTGTCCTCTCCTATTGATCTTCGTTCCAAGTTTTTATTATACCAACCCAACATTGCTCTATTGAGTGGAATTGCCTGGGATCACATTAATGTTTTTAAAACATTTGATGATTATATCGAGCAATTCAGAAAGTTTGTAGCCAGTATTACTCCTGGTGGCGTTTTAGTATATAATGAAGAAGATCCGGAGGTCGTAAAAGTTGTAGACAACGCTGAGAATTATTTCAGAAAGCTTCCTTATAAAACCCCTGAATACGAAATCAGCAATGGTAGAGTTTTACTGAAAACTGAGATCGGAGACATTCCGCTTTCAATTTTTGGAGCACATAACCTACTGAATCTTGAAGGGGCAAGACATATATGCCAGCAATTAGGTATTATGGATGAAGATTTCTACGAAGCCATTATGAGCTTCAAAGGAGCTTCAAAACGATTGGAAAAAGTGGAAAGAGAAGATAAAGGAACTCTCTATAAAGATTTCGCCCATGCTCCAAGTAAGGTAAAAGCGGCTGTTAAAGCTTTTAACGAACAGTTTAAAAAAGAAAAGAAACATGGTTTTCTTGAACTTCATACCTATTCGAGCCTAAATCCTGCTTTTCTGGAGCAATATGACCATGCTATGGACGGTTTGGACGAGGCAGTGGTCTTCTATTCTGAAGATGCTTTAAAAATCAAAAGAATGGAGCCTATTTCTCCTGAACTGATTAAAGAAAAATTTAAAAATGATCATTTAAAGGTATTTACCAATGCTGAAGAGCTGCATGCATACTGGAATGTTCTGGATAAGACCCAGGGCGTATTCCTAATGATGAGTTCCGGTAATTTTGGTGGATTAGACCTCACAAAATAATAAAAAGAGGCTGTCTCAAAAGGACAGTCTCTTTTTAGTATTTCATTGAAAAAAGATTTCGATATTTTGAATAAAAAAATATCTTGGAAAAAAGAAGATATAAGTCAAAAAAGCAGTCTGTTTTAGGCTGCTTTTGACATTTTGTTCAGATTGTGGGCAATTGCGAGTATGCCGATTTCTACCTCGACTTTATTTTTTCCCCGAAGCATGAATCGTTTAAAATTTTTGTTGTGTTTGAGCTCTGCAAAAACAGGTTCAATATCATGGCATCTTTGTTTTCTGAGTTTGATGCCCTTGCTGGTATTAAGAAGTTTGAAAACCTTTTCTCTGATTTTTGCCAATTTAGGATTGTTTTGTGAAGTGGTTATTTGTCCCGATTTCTGATCTTTTCTGAAGTAATTATATTTAACATAAGCTTTTATTTTCTTAGATTTTAACAAGTTGTAATTTTCTTCTGAGCCATAACCAGCATCAGCAACAAGCTCTTTGGGAGCTTTATGATAGCTTTCTTCAAAACCCAGTAAATGAGTCGCTAATGTTTTGGTGTCTGTTGGGTTGGGATGAATTGAATAATGTAAAATGAATTGTCTATGGGTAGAAATTTGTAGATTGTAAGCGGGTTTTAGTTGTCCGTTTCGCATATGATCCTCCTTCATTCGCATAAAAGTAGCGTCTGTATCGGTTTTGGAATAGGAATTTCTATCTTCTAATAATTCTTGCTGTTTTTTATATTTCTCTAAATTATCTGCCCAGTTTTTCTTAGCATAATTCAGTTTCTGACGAACTTTTGAAGCTACTTTTTTATCTTTCAAAACTTCATTGATCTTTTCGATGGTTTGAGTTACTTTTTCAGAATCTACTTCTTTAAAATCAATACTTTCTGTATTTTCAAGCTCGTCTTTGGCAACTGTTTCTGCATAGTTCCAAAGCTCTTCTAATTGCTCTGCAATCCTTTCTTTGTGTTTTTTGACAGCTCTTCCCCAAACAAAAGTATAGCGATTGGCATTGGCTTCTATCTTGGTGCCATCTACAAAAGTGGTTTTCAGACTTACCAAACCTTCCTTTTCCAAAAGAAGAACAATTTGTGTGAAAATAGCTTTAATCTCACCTTTCAATCGTTCACTACGGAACCTGTTTAAGGTGTTATGATCGGGACGGCTCATTGCAGAGAGCCACATAAAATGGATGTTTTCTTTCAAGGCCTGCTCCATTTTGCGGCTTGAATAGATATTGCTTAAATAGCCATAAATCAAAACTTTCAAAAGCATTTTCGGGTGGTAGCAAGATGTTCCGCCAGGTTTGTAGGTTTTAATTAAGCTTTTGATATCCAAGCCATCAATAATGTTTGAAACAATTTTCACAGGATGTCGCTCATCAATCAACTCCGATAAATTGGGAGGAAAAAGCAGATTTTCTTTGGGGGTGTAATCTTTAAAGACTACTTTTGACGTACTTAACACAATGCAAATTAATCAATTTGCAACTATTAGGAAAGCGAAAGCTTTCCTTTTTGCATAAAAAAGGCTATCTCTTTTGAGACAGCCTCTTTTTTATTTCTAATGGGTTTTGTTGAAAAACCTTCTTATAATATCTTTAGTTCCGTCACCATCCACATCCTGCGTTCTATCCTCCATGACCATATTAGACTGGGTCAGCTGAGTGATAAAATATGGGTAATCCTGCTCTTCTTCATACCAAAACTTCATATTAGCCTTATCAAAGGTATAGTTTCTTGTAACTACATCTGTTTGAACACAATTATTTCCCTCAGGAGCAAAAGTAATGGACGTCATATTGGTAGTCTTAAATTCGTGTGTCCTCTTCTTCTCACATTCAGATGAAAAACTGGTTTGTGTCTGCTGACTTCCAGATCTATACACCTCAGCTTTTTCAATATACCATTTTCCAATAATAGAAGCCTCATTTGGATCAATAATATCCAATGTTTCACTATCACTTCCACAGGCTGCCATTGAAACTAAAGCCAACGATAAAAATATCTTTTTCATACGTAATATATTCTTTAACCGCGCAAAAATAAAACATTTAGAGTCTGTTTAAATTTTATTCAGTAATAATTTTATGGCGGATAATTTGACCATGTTTTCAGAGGATTCCATTAAGAGTTCATAATTTCTGCATAATCTTCTATCGTTATCAAACCAAGCAAATGTACGCTCTATAATCCATCGTTTATGAATTGGCTCAAACCCTTTTACTTTTTTGTCACTCCGCATTACGATCTGAATGATATAATTAAACTTAATTCTTATTTCCTCAATAATCTCTCCTCTATAACCTCCGTCCGCCAGGATTACCTGAAGCGGAATTAGTAAATATCGCAGTGTTTTGATCAGTAACAATGCAGCCTTACTGTCATGAACATTGGCTACACTTACCATTACGGCTAACAAAAAACCATTTTTGTCTACCACAACGTGTCTCTTGATTCCTTTTATTTTTTTACCTCCGTCAAAGCCATTGAGTGAACGGTTATTTCCCCAACGAACACTTTGACTGTCAATAATTCCTAAACTTGCCTGCGCTTTCTGACCCCTGTTTCGTCGTACTTCCTCTCTCAATTTTGATAATAATAAATCGAAAATCTCCAGATTTGACCATTTTGAATAATAGTAATAAACCAATTGCCATTTGGGAAAATCATGAGGTAAAAGTCTCCATTGACAGCCTGTTTTTACTAAATAACTGATAGCATTCCAAATGACAACCAAATCATATTTTCGTTTTCTGTCATCAAAATCTAATGCTTTTTTTATAAATTGCCACTGAGTTTGGGTTAAGTCCGTTGGATACATTGATGTTTTTTTCTTTTGCAACTCTAAAATGACAATTTTTATGCAACTTTTAACCCTTACTATTTTTTATTATTACTTTTTTAAACAGGCTCTTACAATCATATTCCTCAAACTTCAGAAGAAAGATTCTCCAATAGACTATTTGTAAGTTTAATATTTATAATTTTTTAAATATATCCAATATTTATGATTTAATTATTAAATAATACACGTATTAATAAAATATATTTTTAAATCAACGTAGTATATATTTATTTTATTAATTAAAAACAAACATAAAACCCTGAAAACGTAAATGTTAAAGTTCATCTTATTATATTTTCATATTCCTATTTTTATTAATTTCATATTCTTAAAAAACAGACCAAATGACTAAAAAATTTTACTTTTTATGGTATTACCGTTGGCAATATCCGCACAGGTAGGTATTAATACTTTAGAACCTACAAAGACATTTGACATCAATGGGGAGTTAAGAGTGCGCACTTTAAATCAGGGAGAACCGACTGATGAAATACTATCAGTAGACTCTGATGGAAATGTTAGAAGAATCTCCAGAGATGAATTTGGTGGTGGAACTTCCGGGTTTAATTCTACCATTTTAGGATATGATCCACAACCCTCTGCTAACAGGCCACAACCTCCTGGAGCTGTTCCTGGTGGAGGAACAGCTACTGAATTAGGCTGTAAACAAAGGCCTGAAAATAATCATATCTATTGTGCTTATCAGCTTACCCAACCCATTAATTGGTTTAATGCATTTGATTTTGCCAAACAAATGGGCGGCTATCTGGTAACAATGCCAGGGGATGCCGAAAGAATATGGGTCAACACCAATATTGTAGCTTCGGGAACAGGTTATGACCTGAACAATAGTATTTGGATAGGTTTCAATAAAATCAGAAGACCAGGAAATCCTGATCAATTACAATGGATTACCGGAGAAGAATTTAGAATAAACTGGTCTACCAATCCGGCTACAACGGAAAACTGGTTTGCACCAGGAGAACCCAATAACTCTGGTCAAAACGAAGGAGCTACCCATATACTATCAGGGGGAGAAAGAAGATGGAATGATTTAGCAGGAACAGTAACCAGTTCCAACAACCGTGCAATGGACCAACTCATTGTTGAGTTTAATGAATAATTGAAACGCCATCCAATATATAAAGCTCAGAAATTTCTGAGCTTTTATTTTAATCGAAAGCTTAATCCTTTTCAACGTCAAGGATAAGACTTTTTAAAATATCACTCGTAGAATCTTCACTATAATGATGAATCGATTGCCCCACCCAGATGTTGACAAAATCATCATTCTCATTCACTTTCGCAGCCTTTCTTAATTCACCGGTTAATTTATTATGGTAAGGATAAGGCAAAATATAGTCCGAATCTTCTATAGCCTCAATAAACCTATTTTTGATCCCTCTGGCATAACGTCCGGAAAAGCTTTTGGTTAAAAGTATATCTTCTTCCTGTACTCTTTCCAGTCTGCCTTTTTCAAATGGTTTCATCGCACTTTCCTGAGATGCGAGTAAAACACTTCCTACCTGAAAACCTTGCGCACCCAATTTCTTTGAAGCCAATAATGTTTTAGCGTTATAAAGGCCACCGGCATACATTAATGGAACGCTCACGGCATCATATACCTGTGATAACAAAGATAGCCCTCCGATTTGTGGAATAGATTCAGTATCGAAAGTTCCTCTGTGTCCTCCTGCTTCAATTCCTTGTACACAGATCATATCAATTCCTGACTTTTCAAGCAGTAGCGCTTCTTTTACAGACGTGCAAGTCCCGATAAGCACGACTCCATTTTCTTTTAGTTTCTGAATACTCTGACCATCCAGATTTCCAAAAGTAAAGCTTAGTATTTTACAACCTTCCTCAATAATAATATCAATTTGCTCATGATAAGTATTGATCTTAAGATCTTCAAAATTCGGAAGATGAACTTCAAGAGAGTTCTCTTTGGCAAGCTCTTCAATAAACTCTTTGACTTCAATGAATTTTTCTTTTAAAGAATCTGTAACCTCAGGAATCTGATGAACAAAAATATTGACTGCGAATGGTCGATCTGTTAGTTGTTTCGTATTCCTGATCAATTGTGCAGATTGGTCTGGCGATAAATCGGCTAATGCCAAAGACCCTAAGCATCCTCGGTTGGATGCTGCAGAAGTCATAGCTGGTGTACTTATCCCAAACATCGGAGCCTGTATAATAGGATATTCTATACAAAGTCTTTCACTTATCGCATTTGCCCAAAACATAATACCATTTTTGATTTAAAATTTACAAAAAATGGAGTAAATACTACCACGATATTTGAAATACATTTTATTGATGTAGTCAATTAAATCAAGCAAAATATTATTCTTTCAATTAATTATACTGAGTTATCCAAATAAATTCTGTATATTGTTACCAGAACCTGAGCTATATGGAAATATTTAAAGGTCAAAATCTTATCAACTTTGGAAAAGTCTTCCCAGATGACGATTCATGTCTGGGTTATTTGTTTGACTTGAAATGGAAAGACGGCTTTCTTTGTACGAAGTGCGGTAATACCTCAGGCTGTGAAAAATCAGGCCATAAATATCATTGTTATAGCTGCAATCATGTAGAAAGTGCCACAGCAGGGACGTTATTTCATAGGGTTCGATTCGGTTTACACAAAGCCTTTCATATTGTTTTTGAAATGGTAAACAGTAGTAAAGGGATCTCGAGCATTCAGGTAGGCCTTCGCTACGGCATCCGCCAACCCACGGCATGGACATTTATGCATAAGGTAAGAAAAGCCATGGAAAGCAGTAAGAAATATCCGATGTCTGATTGGGTTCATGTAGACGAATTTGTGGTAGGGGGAATGGAAGAGGGTAAAAAAGGCAGAAGCTATAACACACAAAAAACCAAAGCTGTTGTGGCGGTTGAACTTAGCGAAAAGCATCAGGTGAAACGTGTTTACATCAAAGCCATTGATGATTATTCTGCTAAATCCTTAACGCCTATTTTTGAGCAGCACATCAGTGAATCAGCCAAAGTGGTGACCGATAAGTGGAAAGGATATCTTCCCTTGAGTAAAAAGTATAACATTGAGCAAATCTCTTCAGATCAAGGAAAGTATTTTAAACAATTACACCTGATTATCCACCAGATAAAGTCTTGGATTCGAACCATACCCACTCATGTAAGTAAAAAACATGTAGAAAGTTATTTTAATGAATTTTCATACCGTATTAACCGTTCACAAAATAGAAATACCATCTTTCATAACATTATCCAAAGAATGCTTAATGCAAAACCTTTGAATTACGATAAATTAATACGGAAATTAAGCGTATAACTCGATAATTATAATTTCAATGAAAATTAAAATTTGTCAATAAAAAAAGTTAAAAAAAACTTATTACCTTAGAGTCTGTTTAAATTTTATTCAGTAATAATTTTATGGCGGATAATTTGACCATGTTTTCAGAGGATTCCATTAAGAGTTCATAATTTCTGCATAATCTTCTATCGTTATCAAACCAAGCAAATGTACGCTCTATAATCCATCGTTTATGAATTGGCTCAAACCCTTTTACTTTTTTGTCACTCCGCATTACGATCTGAATGATATAATTAAACTTAATTCTTATTTCCTCAATAATCTCTCCTCTATAACCTCCGTCCGCCAGGATTACCTGAAGCGGAATTAGTAAATATCGCAGTGTTTTGATCAGTAACAATGCAGCCTTACTCTCATGAACATTGGCTACACTTACCATTACGGCTAACAAAAAACCATTTTTGTCTACCACAACGTGTCTCTTGATTCCTTTTATTTTTTACCTCCGTCAAAGCCATTGAGTGAACGGTTATTTCCCCAACGAACACTTTGACTGTCAATAATTCCTAAACTTGCCTGCGCTTTCTGACCCCTGTTTCGTCGTACTTCCTCTCTCAATTTTGATAATAATAAATCGAAAATCTCCAGATTTGACCATTTTGAATAATAGTAATAAACCAATTGCCATTTGGGAAAATCATGAGGTAAAAGTCTCCATTGACAGCCTGTTTTTACTAAATAACTGATAGCATTCCAAATGACAACCAAATCATATTTTCGTTTTCTGTCATCAAAATCTAATGCTTTTTTTATAAATTGCCACTGAGTTTGGGTTAAGTCCGTTGGATACATTGATGTTTTTTTCTTTTGCAACTCTAAAATGACAATTTTTATGCAACTTTTAACCCTTACTATTTTTTATTATTACTTTTTTAAACAGGCTCTTATAAAATTAAGTAGCATTTTACTTTTATGCCATCATTATTTTCACTAATTTTAGTCCTCAAAAATATAACACATGACAAAAAAAATTTTATTTTTTATGGTTTTGCCATGGGCAATATCTGCACAAGTTGGTATTAATACTACAGAACCAACAAAAACTCTCGACATTAACGGTGAATTAAGAATTCGAACTTTAAATTCAGGAACAGATGCTGATAATATACTGTCTGCGGATGCAGATGGAAATGTTCGTGTAATCTCCAGAGATGAATTAGGTGGCGGAAGATCTGGATTCAACTCGACTATTCTTGGTTATGACCCCCAACCTGTTGCTAATAGACAACAACCTCCGGGCTCTGTTTCCGGAGGAGGAACTGCAACTGAATTAGGTTGCAAAAAGTGGGCTACCAATAATCATACTTATTGTGCTTATCAGCTCTCCCAAGCAGTGACTTGGTTTAATGCCTTTAACTTTGCTAAACAAATGGGAGGTTATTTGGTAACTATGCCTAGTGATGCAGAAAGAATGTGGGTGAATACCAATATCGTAGCTTCAGGAACAGGTTATGACCTAGCCAATAATATCTGGATAGGCTTTAACAAAATTAAAAGACCTGGAAACCCTGACCAATTACAATGGATTACTGGAGAGGAATTTAGAATTAACTGGTCTACAAATCCTGCCACCACTGAAAACTGGTTTTCACCAGGAGAGCCTAATAATTCTGGAGGAACTGAAGGGGCAACTCATATACTCCCTGGAGGAGAAAGAAAATGGAATGACTTAGCAGGAACCGTTACCAGCTCAAATAGTCGATCAATGAATCAACTCATTATTGAATTTAATGAATAATATTAGATATTTTAAATATAATTAAAAGAGGCTGTCTCAAAAGGACAGTCTCTTTTTAGTATTTCATTGAAAAAAGATTTCGATATTTTGAATAAAAAAAATATCTTGGAAAAAAGAAGATATAAGTCAAAAAAGCAGTCTGTTTTAGGCTGCTTTTGACATTTTGTTCAGATTGTGGGCAATTGCGAGTATGCCGATTTCTACCTCGACTTTATTTTTTCCCCGAAGCATGAATCGTTTAAAATTTTTGTTGTGTTTGAGCTCTGCAAAAACAGGTTCAACATCATGGCATCTTTGTTTTCTGAGTTTGATGCCCTTGCTGGTATTAAGAAGTTTGAAAACCTTTTCTCTGATTTTTGCCAATTTAGGATTGTTTTGTGAAGTGGTTATTTGTCCCGATTTCTGATCTTTTCTGAAGTAATTATATTTAACATAAGCTTTTATTTTCTTAGATTTTAACAAGTTGTAATTTTCTTCTGAGCCATAACCAGCATCAGCAACAAGCTCTTTGGGAGCTTTATGATAGCTTTCTTCAAAACCCAGTAAATGAGTCGCTAATGTTTTGGTGTCTGTTGGGTTGGGATGAATTGAATAATGTAAAATGAATTGTCTATGGGTAGAAATTTGTAGATTGTAAGCGGGTTTTAGTTGTCCGTTTCGCATATGATCCTCCATTCGCATAAAAGTAGCGTCTGTATCGGTTTTGGAATAGGAATTTCTATCTTCTAATAATTCTTGCTGTTTTTTATATTTCTCTAAATTATCTGCCCAGTTTTTCTTAGCATAATTCAGTTTCTGACGAACTTTTGAAGCTACTTTTTTATCTTTCAAAACTTCATTGATCTTTTCGATGGTTTGAGTTACTTTTTCAGAATCTACTTCTTTAAAATCAATACTTTCTGTATTTTCAAGCTCGTCTTTGGCAACTGTTTCTGCATAGTTCCAAAGCTCTTCTAATTGCTCTGCAATCCTTTCTTTGTGTTTTTTGACAGCTCTTCCCCAAACAAAAGTATAGCGATTGGCATTGGCTTCTATCTTGGTGCCATCTACAAAAGTGGTTTCCAGACTTACCAAACCTTCCTTTTCCAAAAGAAGAACAATTTGTGTGAAAATAGCTTTAATCTCACCTTTCAATCGTTCACTACGGAACCTGTTTAAGGTGTTATGATCGGGACGGCTCATTGCAGAGAGCCACATAAAATGGATGTTTTCTTTCAAGGCCTGCTCCATTTTGCGGCTTGAATAGATATTGCTTAAATAGCCATAAATCAAAACTTTCAAAAGCATTTTCGGGTGGTAGCAAGATGTTCCGCCAGGTTTGTAGGTTTTAATTAAGCTTTTGATATCCAAGCCATCAATAATGTTTGAAACAATTTTCACAGGATGTCGCTCATCAATCAACTCCGATAAATTGGGAGGAAAAAGCAGATTTTCTTTGGGGGTGTAATCTTTAAAGACTACTTTTGACGTACTTAACACAATGCAAATTAATCAATTTGCAACTATTAGGAAAGCGAAAGCTTTCCTTTTTGCATAAAAAAGGCTATCTCTTTTGAGACAGCCTCTTCTTTAAGTTTTATATCCATGATTTACTATCTCATGATTTAAAAGAATAGAAAATAATTTATCGAAAGGGCTATTAATTAAATATCTGCTACAGATTTTAACATTTTCTGCTCCCATTCAGCATCTTTCGGATCAAAGAACAATCTTTTACCTGTATCCAGAGAACGAGTAGCATTCATTTCATCTTCTGTTAGTTCAAAGTCAAAGACAGAAAAGTTTTCTTCAATTCTGGATGGAGTTACAGATTTTGGAATGATCACAGATCCTTCCTGTAAATGCCATCTTAAGATTACCTGAGCAACTGTTTTGTTATATTTATCAGCAATTGCTTTCAGAGATTCATTATTTAAAAGCTCAGCATTTCCGTTTCCTAAAGGACTCCAGGGCTGTGTAATGATATTATTTTCTCTATCATATACCTGAAGTTCTTTTTGTTGGAAAATAGGATGTAACTCGATCTGATTAATAACCGGAAGAACCGTCGAGTTTTCTTTCAGTTCTTCTAGCTTTTCAACTGTAAAATTGCATACTCCTATCGCTTTTATTTTTCCTTCGTGGTATAAGTCTTCTAATGCTTTCCAGGCTCCTAAAAAATCCCCGTAAGGCCAGTGAATAAGATACATATCCAGATAATCCAGCTGCAAACGGTCTAACGTTCTCTGAAATGCTGCTTGAGCTTTTTCATAACCATGATCCTGTACCCAAAGTTTGGAAGTGATAAACAACTCATCTCTGTTTATTCCACTATTTTTGATAGCGTTTCCCACCGCTGTTTCGTTAAGATAAATGGATGCCGTATCTATCATTCGGTATCCTGTTTGGATGGCTTTAATAACAGCATCTTCACAAACTTTCAAATCATCGATCTGCCAAACTCCGAATCCTAATGCCGGAATATCAACTCCATTATTTAAAGTGACAACCGGCTGGCCGGTATATATTTTTTTCTGCATAATTCTTTATTTAGATGTTTAATATAAAGTCAAACAAATTTGCAACAAAAAATTGAAATTTTACGCTATAAATCCAGCCTTTATGAATTTTTAATTTTGTTTATTTTTGCATGAAAATGAAAACTATGTCTTACCAAATTGTAAAAGCTGGAGCAAAAGATTACCCTAGAATTATGGACATCTGGGCATCTGCAGTACAAGCTACTCATGACTTTCTTACAGAAGAAGATTTTAATTATTTTAAAGAAGTAATTCCGAGAGACTATCTTCCTCATCTGGAAGTATATCTTATTACGGACACCAATGAAACAAAAGGTTTTGCTTCTGTTTCAGAAGGCAATCTGGAAATGCTTTTCATTCACGATGATTCCCGTGGAAAAGGATATGGTAAAAAACTTTACCAATTCATGAGAGCGCAGACCGGTTTTACGAAATTGGATGTCAATGAACAGAATCCTCAGGCTATTGGATTCTACGAAAAAATGGGGTTTAAACAGGTAGGAAGATCTGAAAAAGATGGTTCCGGGAAAAACTATCCTATCATCCATATGGCTTTGTAGATGAACACGTTCAAATTCAATATGATTTCTCAGAGTTCCGAAATCCCGTATGAACTCCTTTTACTCGCTGATGAAACAAAGGAAGCGATCGATCAGTATATTTTTAAATCTGATCTCTATGTCCTGAGTGATGGCGACCACAATATTGCCGTTATGGCTTTATATAAAAACAACAATACTCAACTGGAGATCAAAAACATTGCTGTTACAGATCATTATCGTAATCGCGGGATTGGAAGTATCTTAATTGGAAAAGCTAAAGAAATAGCAGCACAACATCATTGCACGTCATTGCTTGTAGGAACTTCCGATACCGGCTTGCAACAAATCCGGTTTTATGAAAAAAATGGTTTTGCAAAAAAGGAAATACGCAAAAATTTCTTTATTGAAAACTACCCTTTCCCTATTTACGAAAATGGAATACAGATGAGGGACATGGTTGTCCTTGAATTTCTTAGACCTCACACCATAGAATAAAATTCGTGCATTTGTGGCAAAAAAAAGAATTCCACGAATGCACGAATAAAATAAGTATAGCTCCATCTTCCGAGACCACTTAGGTTCCACGTTAATATATTAGGACATTAAATTATTTTCAATTGTATAGATGGCTCCTTTATGCCCGTCAAAATCAAATTCTCTTTCAAAACTAAGTCCTATTTTTTGAAGCACTTTTATTGACGGTTTATTTTTGAGCATAGCTCTTCCCACGATCTTTTCTAGGTTCAACTTCTCAAAGCCAAAATGTATACAAGCTTTCGCACTTTCAGTTGCGCATCCTTTGTTCCAGTATTTCTCAAAAAATCTAAACCCTATATCTGTTTCTTCTAGTTTTTCATCATATTTGAGACCACACCATCCAAGAAACTCATTGTCCGACTTATTAATTACCGCCCATCTTCCAAAACCATTTTGCCTGTAATCATTATAATTTTCCAAAAAAACTTGTGCCTCTTCTATTTTTGCAAAAGAAGAGTCTCCAGTGTATCGTATAACATTAGGATTTAGATTAAGTTCGTAAAAATATTCAGCATCATTTACTGTCAGCTCTCTTAATAAAAAGCGATCCGTTTCTATAATTGTTTTCATACATGAATTAAAAATATTAAAAATTAGCTACATGCCCTAAAATAAATATTCGTGCATTCATGGCGAAAAAAAAGAATGCCACGAATGCACGAATATGATTGAGTCTAAAAATATTTTAAAGCTTCCCCATTACCTGACGGAAAAGTCCTTTGATATGAGCAATTTCAGATTGATAAGTCGTTTTTTTACGGCATCCGAAATACAAAGTATTTTCTAAAACCTTATCTCCTTCCCAGATTAGCTTTATATCACCGCTCTCGATTTCATTTTTACATAAAAAGTCAGGTACCACGGCCAATCCCGTCCCGCCTTTCAGACAACGGATAATAGAATTGAGATTAGGAACAATATAATTAGGCCGGAAATTAGGTTTATGCCCGAAGTTTAAAATCCAAAACTGGAACAGGTGTTCCATATCTCCTGTCGTTCCATACCACTTCTCCTGCTTCAGCCATTCTTCTATTTTTCCGGGATCTTTAGTTTTTAGTACCTTCTTAAAGCTATCCGTATCTACATCCTTACCACCTACCAGGATAATCTGCTCTGAAGAGAATGCTTCATGCTCAATATTAAGTGAAGATCCTTTTTTGGGAGTGATGATTAGGTCTAAAATCCCTTTATCCAACTGCTCAAGCATCTCCGGATATTCTCCAAAACTTATAATCAGATTAAAAGGCAGTGACGAAACGTATTGTTCTAAGGTCGTCTGAAAAGTTTCAAAACACATTCCGACACTTATCGTCGGCGTATGTTTTTCGGTAGATTTTTGAAAATTCTTCTCAACATTTTCTAGTTTTTGAAGAGGTTCAAAAACGGCATTATACAACACCTTCCCGCGCTCAGTAGGAATCATTTTCCTGCCGGTACGATCAAAGAGTTTATATCCTACATAAGCCTCAAGAGAACCTAAATGCAAACTTACTCCAGGTTGAGAAATAAACAAACTTTCAGCGGCTCCGGTTAAGGTTCCGGTCTTATAAATTTCTTTAAAAGTACGATACCATTCTAAATTAACCATGATACTATTTTTATGATACAAAAGTATGAAATAATTATAATTCTAATAGATAGAAGAAAACTATACCTTGCATTCATTTATATAATAGCTCCTTTTTCATTTCTCAGGAAAGAAGCATAATAATCAGGAATATCACTGTTTTCAATTTGCCTGGCAACTTTCTCCAAAGGGTAATTCAGTTGAATAATTTCCGGAATTATATGCTGTTCATTCATAGTCAGAATAAGGTAAGATGCCAATCTGTTTTCTTCTCTGGAGCGACCTACGGAGCCAGCATTAATAGCCCATTTTCCATCTGTTTTTTTTCTAAATGATATATGTGTATGCCCCATCACTATAACATCGGATTGAGAAACATTGAGCATTTCAGAAAAAACCTGATCATCTTCCGATTCATAAATATAGGTATCGTTGCTGGTTAAGCTTGAATGTACCAGCTGGATATTCCAGTTCTTTTTACCAATTTTATAATGTAGCTTTAAATCAAAAGGCAAGGCCGATAAAAAAGCTTTATGCTCATCCGTAATATTTTTCTTAGAATGATCTATCGCAGCCAATCTTGCAGCCGTCTCCTCTTCAGAATGTTTACTTAAAGGAGTTACGGGCAGGTCAAAAGCAATCCTTTCATCATGATTGCCCAACAAGCAAGGAATATTATAACGGTCGATCAATGCGATCACTTCATTTCCCCATGGAGCAAAATCTACAAGATCCCCTAAGCAGAATTTTTGTTTGATCCCTCTTCGTTCTATATCATTCAGTACAACTTCAAGAGCCGGAAGATTTCCATGCACATCACTAAAAACAGCAATCTGTATCATATCGTATTCAATTCTTTCAACAAAATTACAAGACAATAGCTATAATTAGATCTAAAACCAGCATGACATTCAACCATTATTTACAAAATCCAATCTATCATTTTTATGATACTAAACTATAATTTATATTATTTTAATCATACCATAAGTAGAAGTAACTTTGCATAGTAAAATTTAAACAATCAAAAAGCAATGAAAAAAGTATTAATAATTAACGGTGGACAAAATTTCGGACATTCCGGAGGAAGATATAACAAAACAGTTGCAGACAACACATTAGACGTCTTAAAAACTTTTGAAAATATAGATATCAAAGTCACCAACATCGCCGATGGATATGATAAAAATGAAGAAGTTCAGAAATTTGTTTGGGCAGATTATATTATATACCATACTCCTATCTGGTGGTTTCAGCTTCCCAACGGATTTAAAAAATACATTGATGAAGTCTTCACAGCCGGACATGCTAAAGGTATTTATTTGAGTGACGGCAGAACTTCAGAAAATCCTGAAATTAATTATGGAACAGGAGGAATGCTGGGCGGAAGAAAATACATGGTCACCACAAGCTGGAATGCTCCTGAAACGGCTTTTACCCTGCCGGGAGAGTTCTTCAGTGAAACAAGTGTAGATAACGGGCCATTATTTGGATTCCACAGAATGAATGCTTTCGTCTCTTTACAAAAAATGGACAGCTTCCATTTTCATGATGTGGAGAAGAATGCCAATATTGACCGTGATATGAAGTTGTATAAAGAACATGTTAAAACTGTTTTTGAAAAAGAACTAAAACCACAGTTAGCATAATGAAAATACATCTTACAGCCATCATCAAAGCAAAAGAGGAATACCAGACAGAAGTCCTTGAAGTCCTTCAAAATATGGTAAGGGAAACACGCAAAGAAGAAGCTTGTGAATTATATAGCCTGCATCAGGGAATAGAAAATAAAAATGAATTTATTTTCTATGAAATATGGAAAGATACAGCAGGTCTGGAGCAGCATAATCAGCAGCCTTATATTCAGGTATTTGGAGCCCTTATCAACGAAAAATTACAGGAAGTACCTCAAATTTATAAAACCCATATTCTTTAGAAATGAAAAAACTTGCATTGCTCATATTTAGTGTATTCATGATAGGATTGGTTCATTCACAAAATAAAAAATTAATGGCTATGAAAAAGAAAATTCTGTTCGTGGTGACGAGCCATGACAAAAAAGGAAGTACCGGTGAAAATACAGGATATTACTTAGGCGAAGTTTCTCATCCATGGGAAGTTTTACACCAGGCAGGATATGAAATAGATTTTGTCAGTCCTAAAGGCGGAACACCTCCTGTTGATGGGTTTGATCTTACCGATCCTGTCAATAAAGAGTTTTGGGAAAATAAAGACTACAAAAATAAAATAGATCATTCATTAAAACCTTCAGAGGTTAACCCTAACGAATATTCAGCGATTTATTATGCCGGAGGTCATGGTGCGATGTGGATTTAGCTGATAATACCGGATTAGCTTCCATCGCTTCAAAAATTTATGAAAATGGAGGAATTGTAGCCGGAGTTTGTCATGGACCGGCAGGTTTGATCAACATTAAGCTGGATAATGGTAAATATCTGGTAGATGGTAAAAAAATTAATGCTTTTACCAATGAAGAAGAAGCTGAAGTAAAATTAACTCAAGTGGTTCCTTTTCTTTTGGAAGATCAACTAAAATCAAGAGGAGCAAAATTTGAAAAATCAGGACTTTGGCAAACCCATGTAGTTAACGATCAAAGAGTCATTACCGGACAAAATCCACAATCGGCAAAAGCAGTAGGAGAAGCTATTCTGAAAGAATTACAAAAATAAAACAGACAAAACAATATAGAAAGTTTAGAACAAATGGAATATAGAAAATTAGGAAATACTGATCTGGAAGTATCAGTAATTACACACGGTGCTTTTGCCATCGGTGGAAATATGTGGGGTGGGAATGAAAAACAAGATTCTATAAACTCTATCCACGCATCCCTTGATAATGGAGTAACTTCTATTGATACGGCTCCTTTTTACGGCTTTGGGCTGAGTGAGGAAATGATTGGGGAAGCGATTAAAGGAAAAGACCGTTCAAAAATCCAGTTACTAACCAAATTTGGTTTAGTTTGGGACGGCAGCAATCAAGGAAAAGGAGAATTCTTTTTCGATGCGGAAGAAAATGGAAAAATACTTCCGGTTTACAAACTAGCCTCAAAAGAAAATATCATTAAAGAGGTGGAAGAAAGTCTGAAGCGTTTAAGAACAGATTATATCGACCTTCTACAATTACATTGGCCGGATAGCTCTACTCCTATCAGTGAAACCATGGAAGCTTTGGAATTGCTGATCCAACAGGGAAAAATTCGTACTGCAGGAGTAAGCAACTATAGCGTAGAACAAATGAAAGAAGCTGCTAAAACTATTCAATTAGCCAGTAACCAGGTTTCCTATAGTATGCTGAATAGATCAATCGAAAAAGATCTGGTTCCCTATTCATTAGAAAATAATACAGGAATTATTGTTTACAGCCCCATGGAAAGAGGATTGTTGACAGGTAAATATTTCAAACAGGCCCAATTAAAAGCTGACGATCATCGTAACGGATATTTTGCTCAGTTTGATCTTGAAAAAGTAAAAAGTTTTGTAGAAACCCTGGAAACAATAGCTTACGAAAAAAATGCTACCGTATCACAATTAGTATTGCGTTGGACAAGCTTACAGCCTGCTATCAGTGTCGTATTAGCCGGAGCCCGTAACGCACAGCAGGCTACTGAAAATGCACAGGCAATGTCTGTTGATCTTTCTCAAGAAGAGTTCAATTTTATTAATTCCGCACTGAAAGGCATTTAATATCAGGGAGTTGGAAAAGAAAAGCTTGAAACATAATCCTTTTCAGCTCCCTACTCCCTTCTTCATCTGTGATAGCCCAAATTCTACATTTCAATAATAATGTGTAATTTAACATAAGTATTATTCAATCTAAAATTCTAAAAATGAAGATTTTAATCCTGAAACTTTACATGGTATTGTTGACCACTTTTATTACAACCAATCTATTTTCACAACAAAATTCCAAAACGGAAATACCACGATTTAACAAAACCTCAACCGGATATATTATGGTATTACGGGAAGGTGATAATGTGATCGCTGAAATTGAAAAACTGGCAAAATCAGAGAAAATCCCCTTTGCCAGCTTTTCAGGCATTGGCTTTGCGGGAGATGTTACTTTTGGCTTTTATGATTTTGATAAGAAAAAATTTAATCCTAAAACCTTTCGCCGCGTAGAAATGGGAAATTTAACAGGATCAATTGCCTGGAACGAAAAGGGACCTTCTATCCATGTTCACGGTATTGCAACAGATGATCAATTCCAGGCCTATGGTGGACACATTTTATCATTACACGTAGGTACAGGCTCTATAGAATTATACATTACCCTCAACAATAAGAAGCTTGACCGGAACATCGAGCAGCCTTTAAATGCTAACGTTTTACAATTAAACCAAGAACCATAACATATTTTCAACTAATGGAAAAAACAACAAATCAGGGATTCACACGTGCGAATCACGTCGGGATTACCGTTAGAAATTTAGAAAAATCAATTACTTTTTATGAAGCCTTAACAGGAATAAAGGTTTCTAATATAGATGAAATCGGAGGTCAAAGAATGGCAAAAACCCAAGGATTAGAAGACACCCGAATCAAGTATGCTAACCTTCATCTGGATAATCTCAATATTGATATTCTGGAATATGTAATTCCTGAATCCGAACAGGCATCTTATAAAAATGATCAAATCAGTGCCATGCATCTTTGCTTTGAAGTAGATGATATTGATGAAGCAGTGAAAAGACTGAAGGAAATTGGTGTGGAGCCACAAGGAGAGCCTATTGTTTTCCAGGAGGAAGACGGACTGAAATCCGGTTTTGGTACAGCGGTGGCCTACTTTCAGGATCCTGACGGAACTAACCTTGAAATTATCGCACCACAAGGTCCATTCAAAAGGAAAAACCCATAATATTTCCACCTGCGGATTAAAATTATTTTACCGCCTGGCAGTAAAATGATATAATAAAGAAGAGCTTATCAGTTTTGATAAGCTCTTCTTTATTTTTTGTACTGAAAGCCTACTTCATAATAGGTAAATGCGTGCTTATCGCAATTCTGTTCCAGGCATTGATCGTTACAATAGCCATAATGATCTGCGCAATCTGCTGGTCATCAAAAAATGTTTTTGCTTTCTGATACGTTTCTTCGGTTAAACCCTTTTGGTTGATCAGGGTAATCTCTTCGGTCATAGCCAAAAGCACCTGTTCTTCTTCAGTAAACAATTCTAAAGCTTCTCTCCAGGCATTTAAAAGATAAATCCTTTGTGGAGTTTCTCCGTACTTCACAGCGTCCTTGGTATGCATATCCAGACAAAAAGCACAGCCATTGATTTGTGAAGCTCTTATCTTTATCAACTCTTTCTGAATATGGTTTAAAGAAATCGTCTGAAGATAGCCCTCCAATCCCATCATAGCTTTGTAAGCAGCGGCATCTGTTGTTGCCATATTAATTCTTGAACTCATAATATTATATTTTTTGGGTTAATTGATCTATACTTAATGAAAAACGGGGCTGACCTGCCAATAAAAATGCTGCTGCACTTCCTATCCATACAGAATAATCCAAAGGTGCTTTAATCCCTAAAGCAAAGCTCATTGACAATGCGAAAATAAACAGCAGAAAACCGGCTCCATAAGCAGCAATCCTGGTTTTATATCCCAAAATCAGCAATATTGGAATTGCTATTTCCAGGGCAGTGGCTGCATATGCAGAGAATTGGCTGATTATTTCAGGTAAGAAATAAGTAAGCTTCCTGGTATATTGTTCAAAATTCTCCCAGTTGCCCCATGCCGAATTTTTTCCCCAGAAACCGAAACGGTCTGCAACAGCTGAGAGCATCGAAACCCCAATGGCAGCTCTTAAAAATAACTGCGGGAGTTGAATATTTTTATAGGTCATCGTATTCCCCTTTTTAATTACATGACAAATTTCCGGTTTATAAATCTTAAAAATCTTAAACTGGTTTAAGAACGTAATTTTGCTCTGATCTCACTAAGATATTCAGGAGTAAACCCCAAAAAAGAAGCAATTAAATATTGTGGAATCCTCTGAATAAACCACGGGTACTGAGTACTGAAATGAATATACAGCTCCTCTCTCGTCATTTCATATAAATATCGGATCCTTCTTTCAGAAGCTGCATAGGCCTTCTGATAAATCATTCTGAAATAACGTTCCATTACCGGATGTTTTTTTAGAAGCAGTTCCTGAGACTGCAGATCAATAACCAAAACGGAAGAACGCTCAACTGCCTGAATGGTAAATTCTGATTTTATCTGCCTTTCATAGGCAAAAGTATCCGTTATCCACCAATTTTCAATTGCAAATTCTGTAGTTTGCTCTACTCCTTTTACATTAATAAAGAATTTTCTAAGACACCCCTTCAAAACAAAATACATGGACCTACACACCTCTCCGTCAAGCATGAGGTTCTGCTTCTTTTTCACATCAATTACTTCAAAAAAGGATACGATAGATCTATATTCTTCTTCACTTATATTAATGAATTTATCCAAATGAGTTTTAAAAGTTTCCATTTTACAATTTAGTAATCAAACTTAGATTTATTTTTTTAGTTTTACAATTCAAAAACAATAAATTATGGAGCTCATTGCAAAAATCTTAATTGCTTTAGTAGCATTGGAACATCTATATATTCTGTGGATGGAAATGTTTGCCTGGGAAACAAAAGGAAAAGAAGTTTTCAAAGCAGCTCTGCCTGCCGAGATGTTTAAGCCTACCAAAGGATTGGCTGCCAATCAGGGGCTCTATAACGGTTTTCTAGCTGCCGGATTGATCTGGTCTTTATTAATCAAAGATCTCCAATGGCAGACCAATATTGCATTATTCTTCTTGGGTTGTGTAGCGGTTGCCGGAATTTATGGTGCAGCAACTGCCACTAAAAAAATATTTTTTGTTCAGGCATTACCTGCCATTTTAGCCATCATAGCCGTGCTTTTAAAATAATATTGTAATTCATTCTGAAATAAATAGTAGATCATTTCTCCCGCAGATTTTGCTGATTACGCAGATCATATAAAATAAAAATCAGAGATTTTTAAGAAGCTTAGATGTACTTCCTATGCAACATGTATGTGACTTAAAGAGCCTTTAGTGTTTAAAAGCTTTTGTGACCGTTGTGGTTTTATTTTTGACCACACATTTAGCAAATGTATATAGTTATTTTTACTCTCATATTTCGCGGATCGGGCAGATCATAATTTCAAAATCTGCGAGAGTTAAAAAAACACTTTAAAAATAGTTAAACGCAATCTTTGTCATTCAGGAATGAAGCGAAGCGGAATGAAGGAATCTCAACTTAGCAGGAAAATAAAAATCTGCTAAATCCGCTCAATCGGGAGGCAATTTTAAGTTCAAATTATTCCATTATTATAAAGAGATAATTTCTTTCAGTTTTTGTTTCATGTTATCAGGCTTAAATTCTCCTTCATGATAATAAATCAAATTCTGACGGGCATCCAGAATAATCCATAAAGGATATACTGGTTGGTTTTTATTTTTAGACAAGGCTAAAGCTAATTCATGAATTCCTGAATTTCCATTGGGTAGATAATTAAATTCTTTCCCTTGGAAATGAAGCTTTTCTTTACTTTTTTCAGCTTCGAAATTAATGAAATAGAAGTCTTCATTGATAAGCTGAACCAGTTCCTTATCCTTATTCAGATTAAACGATTCTATTTTACAGATAGCACACCAATCTGTATACAGATGAATGATGATAGGCTTCTGATGTTCCTTCTCTAAAGTCTCGAGTTCAGAAAAAGTGCCTGCTCTCATCTTTTGGGAAAGACAAAAGCAGGACACTAACATTAAAAATAAAATTAAAAATATTTTCATCTTAAAGTATATCTAACTCCTAAAAAGCCTCTGATACTCTGCATAGGCGCATACCCATAAGCCGTATCAAAAGTATACCCATTCGGATTGTTAACAGGATCATCTACATGCTGATTAAAAGGATCGAACGGCCTCATCAAAGGATCTTTTGGAGTAAAATTAAAGAGATTCTTAATTCCGCAATAGACTTCAAAACCGGATTTAAAGCTTTTGGAAACCTGAATATTAGCCAAAGAATAAAATGGAGAATATTCAGGGCGGAAATCATTCGGTAATACCGGCAATCTCATAGGACCGTAAAACTGTCCTGTGAAATCTACCGTTAGGGAGTTCGGGAATTTATATGTTAAATTATAAGTTCCACTCCACTTCGGGGCGTGCAATTGTTGAATCTTTTCATTTTGATCATCCAGTTTTTGATATACATCCAGATAGGTGACTCCCAGATTAACACTTAAAGGAAAATGAAAGCTGAAATCTACATTTAAAGAAGCCCCTCTGGAGATACCATAACCACGCAGATTATCATAAATAATCTTACCCGGATCTGTATCAAAATCCCCTACAATTTTATTACTAAAATAGGTATAGAATGCGGAAGCATCCAGATTGACCAACCGGTTACCAACCGGAATTTTCCATATGTAATTTAAATTTCCATTGACTGACCTTTCAGGTTTTAAATCAGACTTGATCACTACTTCACGAGAACCTGTCAATGCTGCGTGATCTTCGGTAAATAAATTAACCACCCTAAAACCGGTTCCAAAATTAAATCTCAGTGTATGGTAAGGATTGGGCGAAAATTTCCAGGCAAACCTGGGTGAATGAACCCAATGATGAATTTTATCATAATCATAACGGTACCCAAGCAGCAACGTATTCTTGGGATTGATTTCCCACTGATCCTGTATAAAAGCTCCCAGAATCGGGGATTTCATGGGTTGGTTGATTAAACCATCCGCTGATGAAGTTCCGGGAGTATTATCATCATAAAATGTCTTCTTAAAAGTAACGCCTAAAATCAAATCGTGATTTCCAAAAGTCTTATCCCAATACGTTTGAACAAAAGTTACTTTTTGCTGGGCATCGTATGGATTGGTTCCATAAAAAGAATCCTGATTGTGATAATTATACGAGAATTGGGTAATAATCTGCTCTTTCAACGGCCACTGGTACAGCCCCAACGCTTCTACTCGATTTGTATAAATACTTTCACCATAGACCTGATTACTGCCTCTATACGATCTGTTCCATTGCATTTCTCCACCAAATCGGTCTTCATACAAATAACGAAGTGCTAAGCTTGCAAGCCGGTTTTCTTTTCTCTGAAAATTCCATTTGTTAAAAACTGAAATCCTATTTTGTAAAGTAGCATCCGTAAAATTATCTTTATTCTGATCTATTCTCTGAGTGAAATTAAAATAATTCAAGCTCAGTAATGAAGCTACTTTTTCAGCAAAATTGAATTTTGTAGAAAGATCTACATTATTTTCACTCCAGGTGCTTGTCATGACATCCACACTTAATTTCGGAGCTGTTAAGGCATTCTTTGTAATGATGTTGATCACCCCACCCATAGCTTCAGAGCCATAAATGGAAGAAGCCGGGCCTTTTACCACTTCTATTCTATCAACCAGACTATTCGGAATTCCACTCAGGCCGTACACCGTTGATAAAGAACTTACAATTGGCATTCCATCAATAAGAATCATCGTATAAGGTCCTTCAAGCCCGTTGATATGGATATCTCCCGTATTACAAACAGAACAGTTTAGTTGAGGACGCACTCCGTTAACCATAGAGATCGCTTCAAAAATACTAGGAGTCGGATTTTTCTGAAAAAACTTTTGACTATAAATCTCTACTGCTACCGGACTTTTAGACCTGCTCATGGGTTTTATAGTTCCGGTAACAACCACATCATCAATTAATTTCGTTTTAATCTCTTTTTTAGGAATAGCTGCAGAATCCTGTTTCAGATCTTTTTTGATGTGCAGGCTATCCGTTTCCTGAGAAAAACAATAAGAGGATAAAAGAATGACAGAAAATAATATTCGCTTCATGAAATAATAATTGTTAGGCAAATCTAACAATTATTTTCGAAACAAAAAACTTAATGATAAATATCGTAGAAATTAATTCGTCAAAATTTATTAAATTTGAGAAAATATAAAGGTAAAAATGAGATATAATCAAGCCGGGAATATCCCACAGAAAAGACATACGATTTTTAAATCTCCTGATGATAAATTCTACTATGAACAACTTTTCGGAACTGAGGGTTTTCATGGAATTTCTTCTTTACTCTACCACATCCATCGCCCTACCCAAATAAAATCAATTGGAGAAGCGAAAGATGTCACTCCTAAAATCGCAGTGGAGAAAAATGTAACTCCAAGAATGTTTAAGGGAGTGAATGTAACTCCTGAAGATGATTTTCTGGACAGCCGTAAAATTCTTTTGATGAATAACGATCTGAAAATGGGATTGGCCAAGCCTAGAAAATCTATGGAATACTTCTATAAAAATGCGGAATGCGATGAACTTTTATTCGTTCATGAAGGAACCGGGACATTGAAGACATTTGTTGGAAATTTAGCTTTCTCTAAAGGAGATTACCTGATCATTCCAAGAGGAACTATTTACCAGGTTGAGCTTACCTCTGACGATATGGTCTTCTTCGTACTTGAAAGCCATTCACCATTATACACTCCCAAAAGATACAGAAATGAATTCGGTCAGCTTTTGGAGCACTCTCCTTTCTGCGAACGCGACATTATCGCCCCTACTTTCGTTGAACCTAAGGACGAAAAAGGAGAGTTTCTGATCAAAGTAAAAAAAGAAAATCAAATTACCGATTTCATCTATGCAACACATCCGTTTGATGTCGTAGGATGGGATGGTTATTTTTACCCTTATAAATTTAATATCAAAAACTTCGAGCCGATTACCGGGAGAATTCATCAACCACCTCCCGTTCACCAAAATTTTGAAGGACATAACTTCGTGGTATGTTCATTCTGTGCAAGAATGTATGATTATCACCCGCTAGCCATTCCTGCACCTTACAATCATTCCAATATCGATTCAGATGAGGTTTTATTCTATACGGAAGGAGACTTTATGAGTCGTAACCATGTGGACCTGATGGATTTCAGTCTTCACCCTGGAGGAGTTGTTCACGGTCCTCACCCTGGCGCTATGGAAAGAAGTATCGGTAAAAAATTCACCGAAGAATATGCCGTAATGGTAGATCCTTTCCGTCCTTTAAAAATCACAGAGGAAGCTATGAAAGTAGAAGACCCATCTTATAAAACTTCCTGGTTGGAATAGACAGAAAAAACACCTAAAGATTCTGACTAAGAATCAGAATAAATATTATTTCAAAAAATTTAATATGTACAATTATATAAGTGCAGAGGAAGCCGTATATACAGTAAAAAGCGGGAATCGTGTATTTTTTCACGGAAGTGCATGTACTCCCAATTACCTTATTGATGAACTAGCAAGACAATCACACAGACTAGAAAATGTTGAAATGGTTTCCATTACCCAGCAAGGAAATGTTGAAATTGCCAAACCTCAGTATAAAGATCACTTTTTCGTTAACTCTTTATTTGTTTCTACACCGGTACGTGACGCAGTCAATTCGGAAAGAGGAGACTTTGTACCTGTTTTCTTAAGTGAGATTCCCATATTATTCAGAAAAAATATTTTACCTCTGGATGTAGCGCTGATCACAGTGTCTCCCCCGGATCAGCATGGATTCTGTACTTTGGGAACTTCCGTAGATGTTGCCAGAGCAGCAGTAGATACTGCTAAATTAATCGTGGCTATTGTCAATCCGTTAATGCCAAGAACACACGGAGACGGTATGATCCACATCAGCAGAATAAACAAGTTGGTATGGCATGAAGAAGAACTTCCTACTGTAGATTATGGTTCAAAGGTAGGTCCTGAAGAAATGCTGGTTGGGAAAAATGTCGCAGAGCTTATTGATGATAAATCTACACTTCAAATGGGTATCGGAACAATTCCTGACGCTGTTTTAAAATGTCTGGGCAATCACAAAGATTTAGGAATTCACACTGAAATGCTAAGCGACGGGGTTATTGATCTAATTCAGAATGATGTCATTAATAACAAATACAAAGGCTATAATGACAACAAAACCATTACCAGCTTCTGCTTTGGAACCAGAAAGCTTTACGATTATGTAGATGACAATACCGTGTTTTCTTTCAAAGATGTAAGTGACGTCAATTTCCCTATCAATATCATGCGTAACAAAAAGATGGTAGCCATCAATTCTGCCATTGAAATTGATCTGACAGGCCAGGTTTGTGCAGACTCCATAGGAACATTACAATACAGTGGTATCGGAGGGCAAATGGACTTCATGAGAGGTGCTGCATTAAGTGAAGACGGTAAACCGATTATCGCTATAACTTCCAGAACCAAAAAGGGAATTTCCAGAATTGTTCCTTTCCTTAAGCAGGGTGCCGGAGTAGTTACGACGAGAGGGCACATTCATTATGTAGTTACTGAATACGGAACAGCTTATTTGTATGGGAAAAACCTTCGTCAAAGAGCTCAGGAGTTGATTAGTATCGCGCATCCTGATGATAGAGAGATGTTGGAAAAAGCTGCTTTTGAAAGATTTAAACATTAAAAAAACAGATCCTGCAAAATAAATAGGTGCTTTTAAGAAAAGCCTCAGATAAAGGGATGGAAAGCTTTGGCAGTATTTTTGATAAATCCTTTTAAAGTTTGGACATTGAAAACCATATATAATTCAATCAGAGAAGAAATAACAAAACATTCTAAGGTCAAGAATTCTGTTTTAGGAAAAGTTAGTGAGTGGAAAAGAAGTCATTATATTATCCTTTCCGAAATCATTAAAGATGAACTATCCGGATCCGAAGAATTAAAAGGAGGAAAAAAATTTGAAGTAGGAAATACTATTTCACATGTTACACTGCAGCGTTTTTTTGAAAATGATTATCAGGACAAGACTCATAATGACCTGCGCTTTCTTAAAACACTGGATAAAATATGCATCTTTTTAGGATTTAAGGATCTGAATTCATATATCCGTTTTATACGGGAAAAGAAACAGGATAATCAATCGGAAGAGGAAGAGTTTTTCAGTAAAATGGTTCATGATTACTGCTCCACCGCTTTTGAATTTTACAAGAAATTCCCAGAACATAATCCGGAAATCTTTAAAGACCTGGTCTTTGATGATTCCCCGTTTTTAGAAAGAGCAACTCAATTCAGCAAAGAATTATGTGATAGAAAATTCGAGCTTATTACCAAGAACAACCGGTCTAATTTTGAAGTTTTCGATATCCACATGGTAACGGATGAACCCGATAAGAAAATACTGGAATCTCAGGAATTTTGGAACCTTTTATTTAAAGTAGGTGAAACAGGTGAAGAGCATTTTGTCAACCAACTCAATACTCAGATTTATTTCATCCGCAAAATAGATAATACCTGGAAAATATGGGACAATTATAATCCGGAAGCCGGACGACTCAATACAAAAAAATGAAAGCCGTAGAATTCTACGGCTTTCAAATTTTCGAAAATATTTTTCTTCCACTTGTCTTTGTATTAACAAAAATATACATCTAAATCCTAAAATAACAAACTTAAATATACTTAAACGAACTTTTCTTTAAGTTTATATAAACGGTCCGGGAGGATTTCCCATTAATACTTTTGCCATCTCTAAGATTTTTGTAATTTGCATACCAATAAAAATAAAAGTAAAGAGAAAATATGTCAACACTTACATTTGCCGAAAAAATTGCTCAAGCAGAGAATTTTTTGCCAATTAATGGTACAGATTACATTGAGTTTTATGTAGGAAATGCTAAACAGGCTGCTCATTTTTATAAAACCGCTTTTGGTTTTCAGTCTGTAGCATATGCTGGTCCTGAAACAGGAGTTAGAGACCGTGCATCTTATGTTCTTCAACAGGGAAAAATAAGATTAATCTTAACGACTGGTCTTACCTCTGAGTCGCCAATAAGCGAACATGTAAAAAAACACGGAGATGGAGTAAAGGTTTTAGCACTTTGGGTGGATGACGCTTACAAAGCTTTTGAAGAAACTACCAAAAGAGGTGGAAAACCTTATTTAGAGCCGGTAACATTGACGGATGAACATGGCGAAGTGAAAATGTCCGGAATCTATACCTATGGAGAGACCGTTCACATGTTTGTAGAAAGAAAAAATTATACAGGTCCTTTTATGCCTGGATATGAAAAATTGGAAAGTGATTACCAGCCTGAAGAAACAGGTCTTCTATACGTAGATCACTGTGTAGGTAACGTAGACTGGAACAGAATGATCCCTACCGTAGAATGGTATGAAAAAGTAATGGGATTCGTGAATATCCTTTCTTTTGATGATAAGCAGATCAATACAGAATATTCTGCTTTGATGTCTAAGGTAATGTCCAACGGAAACGGATACGCTAAATTCCCGATTAACGAACCTGCAGAAGGAAAGAAAAAATCCCAGGTGGAAGAATATCTTGATTTCTACGAAGGAGAAGGTGTACAGCATATTGCTGTTGCTACAAGAGATATTATTCATACTGTAACAGAATTGAAAAAACGTGGTGTAGAGTTCCTTTCTGCTCCACCAGAAGCATACTACGACATGGTTCCGGAAAGAGTGGGCCATATCGATGAAGATCTTAAGAAATTACAAGATTTAGGAATCCTGATTGATCATGATGAAGAAGGATACCTTTTACAAATCTTTACCAAGCCTGTGGAAGACCGTCCTACTCTTTTCTTTGAAATCATAGAAAGACATGGTGCACAAAGTTTTGGTGCAGGTAATTTCAAAGCGTTATTTGAAGCTCTTGAAAGAGAACAGGAAAAAAGAGGTAATCTTTAATCCTCAGATATCAATACTAAGTTTTGTCAGGATGTCAAGTCTTGGCAAAACTTTTTTATAAACACATATTCATATGAAAAAAATAGCATTTGGAATTTTATTGTTAAGTACATTAGGCCTAAAAGCTCAATATGGAACGCTTAATGAAATTCTTAACAGACTTGAAGCAAGAAAAGGCATTAATCAACATTTGGAAAACGTAAATATTGACAACAAAAAGTTTATATTTATTAAAGATTTTGAAGATCATACAGAACGTGATTTTATTATCATCAAAGGAAATGATGCTACCTATGTAGAGGTTTTCGATGATAAAGCAACAGGAGAAAGCAGCTCTAATGTTTTCACCGGCGATATTATCAGGAAAAAAAATATCGTTTCTTTAAGAGCAAATGTTCTGGAAGGCAAAAAAATTCCAATGCCGGTGACCAAGACTTTATTATTAACCCAACAGGATAATATTCTTTACCTGATTGATGTTAATACCAAAGACAGGTGGATCGATGAAGCCTCTTATTCAAAAAAATAATATACATATCTTGAGGGCGCTCGTTATTGCGGAGAGCGTAGTGAGAAGGTAATTTATTTAATATCTCAACATTGAAGAAACCCCATAATATACCCATTTATGGACGTTAATGAGTTTAAAAATATATAGTTTGAAAACTTAGCTTTTCTGCTGCGGCTACCCGAGATATTGAAACATACAATTTTAACAGATTTATTAATCTCAATTAAATTACAATCTTATGAAATCATTTGTAGAGTACTCCTCAAATTCAGACTTTTCCATATATAATATTCCATTCGGAGTAGCAGTTTTCAACAAAGAATATATCGGATGTTGCACAAGAATCGGTGATCAGATTGTTGATCTGGCAACCTTATATGATCTTGGCTATTTTGAAAATATTGAAGGTCTTGACGACAATATCTTCGAAGCCTATACCCTAAATGAATTTATCGAGCTGGGAAAGCCCGTAACCAATGCTGTTCGTGCTAAAATCCAGGAATTGTTACAAGAAGGTTCTATTTTATCAAAAGATCAGAAAACCATCGAAGATGCTTTCTACGATCTTGATAAAGTAAAAATGATGATGCCTATCCATATTCCGAATTATACGGATTTTTACAGCAGTATAGAACATGCAACGAATGTAGGTAAAATGTTCCGTGATCCGGCTAATGCTTTATTACCCAACTGGAAACATTTACCGGTAGGATATCACGGCAGAGCCTCCTCTATTGTTGTTTCAGGAACGGAAATTAACCGCCCGAAAGGCCAGATGAAACCTGCAGATGTTGAAAAGCCAATCTTCGGACCTTGTAAGCAGCTGGATTTCGAATTAGAAATGGCTTTTATCATCAATAAAAATACTGAGATGGGTGAAAGTATTTCCACAAAAGATGCAGAGGATGCTATTTTCGGAATGGTTGTTTTCAACGACTGGTCTGCAAGAGACATTCAGGCATGGGAATATGTTCCATTAGGGCCATTCCTGGCCAAAAACTTCGGTTCTTCTATTTCTCCCTGGGTAGTTACCCTGGAAGCTTTAGAACCATTCAGAACGGCTTCTCCAAAACAGGATCCTGAAGTTTTAGATTATCTGAAATTTGAAGGTGATAAAAATTACGATATCAACCTTGAAGTATACCTACAGCCTGAAAACGGTGAAGAAAATTTAATTTCTGAAAGCAATTATAAATTCATGTATTGGAATATGACACAGCAATTAGCTCATCATACCATAAACGGATGTAACGTAGAGGTTGGTGATATGTATGCAAGTGGTACTATTTCAGGAAGTGATCCGAAATCATTCGGTTCCATGCTTGAACTAACCTGGAGAGGACAAAATCCTATCCAACTAAACAACGGCCAGGAAAGAAAGTTCATTGAAGATAACGATACGGTTACCATGAAAGCGTGGGCTGAAAAGGATGGTATCAGAGTAGGTTTCGGTGAAGTATCCGGTAAAATTATTCCAACTTTATAAAAAACATTTAACACTTAAGTTTCTTTAAGTTAAAATAACTATGGTAAAATTCAGTTCACTTTAGTTTTTAAAAAATCTAAAGATTTTTATTTATTCGTCATTATGATTACTCAAAAATACATCAATGATCTTTCTTATAAAGTTGTTGGAGCTTGTATAGAAGTTCATAAACTTGCAGGACCAGGATTATATGAAGAAGTTTATCATCAATGCATAGAGAAAGAATTTGATCTATTGGGTTTAAAATACAAAAGTGAACTTGAAATCCCATTTTCCTATAAAGGAGAATATATAAATTGTAAATTAAAATGCGATTTCTTGATTGAAGATTTAATCGTTTTGGAATTAAAGTCTGTTGCTGAAATTCATCAAATTCATAAAGCCCAAACTATGAATTATATGAATCTTCTAAAAGTACCTCGATCAATTCTGATAAACTTCAATGTAATGAATCTTTACCATAAAGGATATGAGTCTTTTGTTTCTAAAATTTTTCAAGAACTCCCAAAAGAATGAAAATCTTTAGATTTTCAAAAACTTAAGTGTTCTTTCTAAAACGAAATCAAAAAACTAAAGTCGCTCAAGTGTTAAAGAGAAAAAAATATGAAAACAGTTATCCCATCTGAAATAACACCCGTTCAATTGCAGACCGTTATGCAGACTGCAGTTTCTCCACGACCTATTGCCTTAGCTTCAACAGTAGATAAAAATGGTACGATCAATTTATCTCCTTTCAGCTTTTTCAATATGTTCAGTACAATTCCACCGATTTTAATCTTTTCTCCATCCAGGAGAGTTCGGGACAATACAACAAAACATACACTTGAAAATATTCTGGAAGTTCCGGAAGTGGTGATCGGTACCGTTAATTTTCCAATAGTACAACAGATCTCATTGGCTTCCACAGAGTATGCAGGAGGCGTGAATGAGTTTATCAAATCCGGCCTTACAATGAAAGATGCGCATGTGGTACAACCTAAGTTGATTGAAGAATGCCCGGCTAATTTCGAATGTAAGGTTTTAGAAGTAAAATCTCTGGGGGATCAGGGGGGCGCAGGAAACCTGATTATTTGTGAAGTACAAAAAATTCATATCAGAGAAGAATACCTCGATGAACAAGGTAATCTTGATCAGAAAAAACTGGATATGGTGGCCCGATTAGGTGGAAACTGGTATTCCAGAAATAATGAAAATAACCTCTTTGAGGTTCCCAAACCTTTGGTTACCAAAGGAATCGGCTTTGATCTTCTTCCTGATGTAATCAAATACAGCAAAATATTTACAGGAAATGATCTCGGAATGCTTGCTAATGTAGAAGTCCTGCCTTCAGAAAACTGCCATGCAGATGAAACTATTCATAAAAAAGCCCAGGAGCTCTTATTAAAAAACAATATTGAAGAAGCCTGGAATATCTTAATACTTTAAGCGTATGAAAAAATATCTAGCTTTATTACTGATCCTGTTTGCATTGCAATCATGCTATTACCCGGTAAAAAAAGATTACGGTATTTACAGCAAATCCCTTGTTTTTTCAAAAGACCAGAAATGGCTGAT
Source organism: Chryseobacterium piperi (assembly GCF_002285635.2). NCBI lineage: Bacteria > Pseudomonadati > Bacteroidota > Flavobacteriia > Flavobacteriales > Weeksellaceae > Chryseobacterium > Chryseobacterium piperi. The sequence goes on from NZ_CP023049.2 coordinate 2,219,155, forward strand.
CAACACCATCCGTACAGGTGTGGATTCTCATCACAGAGAAATGATGGATAAAGAAACGCTCAAGCTTTTTAATGAATTGAGTAATGGTCAGGCTTATACACTTCAAATGGCCAAATCACAAAACATTATACAGGACAACATTCCTTTTCAACCTGAAAATGAAGATCTGGAAACTTTGAAAAACACCAGTGATTTTAACTTTCTGGTTAATATCTCTACGATAAAAGTTAGAAATGACCTTGATACAAGTGGTGCAGGAGAACAATTTACCTATCAAAGGAATGAAACTTCCGCAATCATGGACGTTTATGATATTCGGACGATGAAGAAAGTTTATTCTTTTAAAGCTTCATCCCTGGTCTCCGTTGAAAAAGGTGAAAAGGTGACGATTTTTACGCCAACTTCAGAAATGATGACGATGAAAAACTTCAGAAGTTTATTAAAATCAATAAAAAAGAATGCTGTTAAAAGCTAACCCCAATATCATTTAATAAAAAAGCTGGTTTATTAACAAACCAGCTTTTTTATTTTTAATTGTTTAATCCTATTTCTTCGTTAAATTTTCTGATGAGCAACTCTTTATTTATGTTTTCTAAATTAATATGAAACATGGTTTCCAGCAAACTCAACAATTTCTGGGGATTATTGTAAATTCCAGTGATATTGACCACCTAATTCCTGATTAAATTGACCACTAAGAATGAAGTCAAAAAAGGTGTCTAAAAGATGGTTTAAAAATATAAAATAAATCTTTTCCCTTTTTTTAAAAAAAATATTAAAATTAAGAATAAAGACAAAGCTTTATTTTAATCTGATTATTTAAGACATCATTAAAAATCTTATTTTTGCGGTATGTTGGATTTAAGAACAGTCACTGTAATGCGTTATATTCTGCCATTAAGGGAAGGAGGATCTCTTCCTGCTCTGGCTGAAGCTGATGACGACTTCAAATATGTATTAAAATTCCGTGGTGCAGGCCATGGTGTTAAAATGTTGATCTCAGAGCTTTTGGGAGGCAAAATAACCGAAGTTTTGGGGTTAAAAATTCCGGAACTGGTTTTCATTAACCTTGATGTTGATTTTGGAAGAACAGAAGCCGATGAAGAGATTCAGGATTTATTGAAGTCTTCAGAAGGTCTCAATCTAGGACTTCATTATCTTTCAGGTTCGATTACTTATGATCCCGGAGTGGTCATTGATCCCCTTTTAGCTTCAAAGATTGTCTGGCTGGATGCCTTTATCACCAATATCGACCGGACCTATAAAAACACCAATCTATTGATGTGGCATAAAGAGCTTTGGGTAATAGACAACGGAGCTTCATTTTACTTTCATCACTCATGGCAAAACTTTGATGCCGCAGCCAAAACCCCTTTTAAGTATGTAAAGGATCACGTTCTACTTCCCAAAGCAACCAAGCTGGATGAAGCTGACCGCTGGGCACATGAGGTATTGAACGATACAATATTCAGGCAAATTGTCAATTTAATACCGGACGATTGGTTGCATTGGGACGATGCCGACGAAACCCCTGAAGAGATCCGGGAGGTATATTTCCAATTTATGAAAACAAGACTGGAGAATTCACAAATCTTTGTAAACGAAGCGAAAAATGCAAGAGGATAAAATATACGAATACGCCGTTATACGTTTGGTACCCAAAGTTGAAAGAGAAGAATTTTTCAACATTGGGCTGGTGATGTTTTCAAAGAAAGAGAAATTTATCAAAGTGGATTTTCATTTATGTCGCGATAAATTCAACCTGATGCATAATGAGCTGGATTATGATGACATCGTTCAAAATATGGAAAGCTTTAAAAAAATTGCCAATGGAGATAAAGAAGGAGGTCCTATAGCTTTACTGGATATCCCTGAACGCTTCCGGTGGCTAATAGCTGTACGAAGTTCAGTAATCCAGACCTCAAGACCTCATCCAGGTAAATCCAAAGATCTGGAAAAGACTTTTGGTAAACTTTTTGAGGAGTTAGTAAAATAGCACTCAATCTAAAAAATAGCGTATGAAATTATCTACTGACCATACATTACTACACAGGTTTTTTCTAAACCTGTTTTTTATTGTATTCCTAGGACTTTCTAATTGGGGGTTTGCACAAGATCCTGTTACTATACAGAAGAAAAAGAGCATACAGCTTTTTGAAAAAACCAATGTTTCAGAAAATATAGTTTATAAAACCAATGGTAATGGTCATTCAGTTGCTTTAGATATTTATAGTCCCAAAGGAAATTCAATTGAAAAATTCCCGGTTCTGATCTATATTCATGGCGGAGGCTGGGTGGAAGGTGATAAAATAATCCGTGCGAATAACTATGTTGAAAGTACAATTTTGAAATTAGTAGAACAGCAATATGCAGTAATCAGCATCAACTACACCTTGGTCAGTAAAGATGTTCATTTTCCTTTGCCTGTTCAGGATACTAAGGATGCGATAAGATGGGTAAGAAAAAATGCAGAAAAATATCATTTCGATACCAATAATATAGGCCTTTTCGGAACTTCAGCCGGAGCCCATCTTTCATTACTCTCAGCGTATACCCAGGACAATGAATTTATTGGAGATCCTGAGTTGTCTTCCTATTCTGCAAAAGTAAATTATGTAGTCAATAATTTCGGGCCAACCGATCTTAATAAACTCCTCAAAACCCGTGTAGGAAAAGTAGGTGCTTTTATTGTAAGTCTGTTCTCAAAAAAAATTGTAGATCTCAGGGAAAAGCTGATTCTCGGAATTTCGGGGTATGATATCAATAAAGATAAAAGAAAAATCATCGAATATTTTGAAACGATATCTCCTGTAAGCTATGTCGGTTCAGCAACCCCTACATTAATATTACAAGGCAATAGAGACAAAATTGTCCCTTTACACCAATCTAAAATACTCCACCATAAACTTATTAATGAAGGTGTAAAGAATACGCTAACTATAGTTGATGGAGGCGATCATGGGTTCAGAACCACAAACCAGGCCTATCTTGATCAGCTGGTTGATGAGATGGTTCGTTTTATTATTTCACAGAAAAAGTAAACCCTATAGAGTCAAGAGTAGTTTGATATTAAAAATATATTTACAACAATTCAAAAAAGGACGCAAATATCTGTATTTCAATATTTAAAAAATTGAAATATTTATAAATTTGCTAAATTGCTATACATATCTGTATTTTTTATTCACAAAATAATTAACTTGGCAAATGTTTAAATTATTTAAAACAGAAAGACCTAAAAAAAACATTATTTATTTATAAAAAAACAGAATGCTATGGATTTCCTAAATAACATCAATGCATTAACTTTAGTTTTTACTTCCATTCTTATTTTCGCAATAGCCTATCGCTTCTACGGAATTTTTTTAGCTAACAAAGTACTGAGGCTTAATGATAAGAATACAACTCCGGCATTGGAATTTGCAGATGGCAAAGACTATGTAGCAACCAATAAAAATGTCCTTTTTGGGCATCATTTTGCGGCCATTGCTGCCGCAGGCCCCTTGGTTGGACCTGTCCTTGCCGCTCAATTCGGATATCTTCCCGGAGCCTTATGGATTTTAATCGGATGTGTATTAGGAGGAGGAGTGCATGATATGGTAGTGTTATTTGCATCGGTACGCCATAAAGGACAAAGTTTAGCAACCATAGCATCTAAAGAAATTGGAAAAACAACCGGAACAGTTGCCGGATTTGCCATTTTATTTATTCTGATCCTTACATTGGCAGGACTCTCCCTGGCCTGTATCAATGCCATGCATGAGGCATCATGGTCTCTATTTACAGTAGTCATTACCATGCCTATTGCCATTATCATGGGACTCATCATGCGTTACCGAAAAAACAGTGTGACTTTTGCCAGTATCTTAGGTGGCGTTCTTTTGATCGCTGGAATTATCGGAGGCCACAACCTGATGCAAAATGAAACCATGAACAACCTGTTCTCATGGGACATCACAACGATCTCAATAGCAATTCCTTTATATGGTTTTCTAGCTTCTGTGTTACCGGTATGGCTTTTATTAGTACCAAGAGATTACTTATCTACTTATTTGAAAATCGGAACGATTATCATGCTCGCTATCGGCGTTATTGTTATTCATCCAACCATACAAATGCCTGCACTTACTCAGTTTGTAAACGGTGGCGGCCCTGTAATTGGTGGCCCGGTACTTCCGTTTATCTTTATTGTTATTGCTTGTGGAGCCATTTCCGGATTCCATGCAGTGATTGCAACCGGAACTACTCCAAAAATGCTGAACAAAGAAAGAGAAATCCTGTTTGTAGGATACGGTGCTATGCTGGTTGAAGGATTTGTTGCACTGATGGCATTAATAGCAGCTTGTACCCTGATGCCGGGTGATTATTTTGCAATCAATACTCCAAAAGAATCTTATGATGCCTTCCTCGCTGCACATCCTTCTCTTCATGGTGTAGATATCGATTATTTCTCTCAGAAAATAGGAATTGACCTACATGGCAGAACAGGGGGCGCCGTTTCCTTAGCCGTAGGAATGGCTCATATCTTTAATAAAATTCCATATATGGATCAGCTGATGGCCTATTGGTATAATTTTGCCATTATGTTTGAAGCCGTATTTATCCTTACTGCTATTGATGCGGGAACGAGAGTAGGCCGTTTCTTTTTACAGGAGATGCTGGGCTCTGTCATTCCAAAGTTCAATGATAAAAACTGGACTCCGGGAATTATTATCAGCAGCCTTCTTTTTACTTTCGCTTGGGGATATCTTGTATTTACAGGTAATGTAAGTAGTATCTGGCCGCTATTCGGAATCAGTAATCAACTTCTGGCTGCCTGTGGATTAATTGTATGTACCACAATGCTTATCCGCCTGAATCGTGGAAAGTATGCCCTATGTTCAGCTATTCCAGGTGTTTTTATGGCAATCATTACTTTCTGGGCAGGTTATATTCAGGTGACAGATATCTATATTCCCAAAGGGCAATACTTACTGGCAACACTGGCCGTAGTTGCCATGGTATTGATGCTCGTGGTATTTATCGGAGCCTTTAGGAAGTGGTATGAACTTTTGAAAATTACGAAATCTGAAACTGACTTTTATGGAGAAAGTGTCAAAGAACTTGTGGAAAGATGAAAGCTATGAGTTAAGAGCCTGCCGGCATTTTGCCCGATCTTATATTTTTCATACATTTGTTTTGCTTTAGGGGTATTCTAAAAAGAATTGAGAGAGTCCCTTTGAACCTGATACGGCTTACACCGACGTAGGGAAAAGCAAAAAGACATTATTGACAATGTACCTTTTGTTTTGGATTTTTTCCTGAAGCTATTTATTTTAATCAATAACAATGGAAAAAATGCTTTGGGAACAAGTACAGCTTGTCAAACAAAAATCTCCTCTGGTTCATAATATCACCAACTATGTGGTCATGAACAATACAGCCAATGCTCTTCTGGCCGTAGGAGCCTCTCCAATCATGTCTCATGCAAAATCTGAAATCCCCGAAATGATCAATATTGCCCATTCTATGGTCATCAATATTGGTACGCTTGACGAATACTGGGCAGAAGCAATGCTGATGGCAGCTAAAGAGGCTCACTCAATCGGCAAACCCTGGGTCTTAGATCCTGTAGGAGCCGGAGCAACTTCTTTCCGGGATGGTATTTTAAATCAGTTATTACAATATAAGCCGACAGTTATCAGAGGCAACGCGTCAGAAGTTATTGCATTGGCTAAGGCAAATACAACAGCTACTAAAGGAGTAGATAGTACTGCTCAGAGTAATGAAGCCATTGGTGCCGCACAGAATATCGTCAGCCAACACCATGGAATTGTCTGTATTTCCGGTGAAACAGATATTATAGTAGATTCTCAACAAACTCTTTTCATTAAAAACGGACATCCGATGATGACCAAAGTCACAGGGCTTGGCTGTTCTGCTACCGCACTTATAGGAGCATTTATCGGAGTTACAGAAAACAAAACCTTAGCTGTGACTGCTGCAATGGCGTTAATAGGTATAGCAGGGGAATTAGCATCTCAGGAAAGCAAAGGACCAGGAAGTCTTCAGCTCAACCTGACTGATAAGCTATACAACATGAGTGAAGAAGAATTTACCAGCCATTTAAAGATAGAACGATAATGAATTCTTTTCCCTATCAGCTGTATCTGGTCATCTCCGAAGCTGACTGTCATGGAAAAAGCTTCGTGGAAGTTGCTGAACAAGCCATACTTGGTGGTGTGGATATTATTCAACTGAGAGAAAAAAAAAGTTCTGACACCGAATTCCTCAGAAAAGCCCAACAGCTTATCGAAATAACGGATAAATATCATATTCCATTGATCATTAATGATCATATTATGGTTACCGAGCAAGTACATGCAGCAGGCATTCATGTGGGGAACAGTGATACTGCACCTACCCTGTTGAGACAGCGACCACTTATTCAGAACAAAATCATTGGTTATTCTGTAGAATACCTTTCCCAACTTGAAAATGAGCAAACCCGAGTATCCGATTACCTTGGAATAAGTCCCGTATTCAGGACAGACACGAAAACGGATACCGTAACAGAATGGGGACTTCATGGAATCACAAAAATAAGACAGCTTACAGAAAAGCCTTTGGTAGCTATAGGAAATATCCATCTGAAAAATTCAAGAGAAATCATTAAAGCCGGCGCCGACTGTATTGCGGTAGTCTCCGCTATATGCAGTGCTGATGATCCTCAAAAAGCAGCTTATGAATTAAAAAATGAAATTTTAAAATGAAAAAGTATACCTATCCCTCAGTGTTAACCATCGCAGGCTTCGACGGAAGTGGCGGCGCAGGTATTCAGGCTGATATTAAAACAGCCTCTGCATTGGGCTGTTTTTCCACTTCAGTCCTGACCGCTTTACCGGTACAAAATACACAGGGAGTAAGAACAATATACCCTATACCCGTGGAAGCTGTAGCCGATCAGATCGAAGCCATCCTGGATGATATTTTTCCGGATGCCATTAAAATCGGAATGGTCCACACTCCGCAACTGGTAGAAACCATTGTTTCCACCTTAAGGAAATACAAAAAAATACCAATTGTATTTGACCCTGTAATGGTAGCAACCAGTGGGCACCGGTTAATTGAAGAGGAAACCATTACCGCTATTATGGAAAAACTTTTTCCTATTGCTGATGTTATCACCCCGAATATGGACGAAGCGGCTATTTTAGCCCATATGAAAGTAGAAACCCTTGAGGATCTGTATAGTGCTGGAAAAGAAATAAAAAAGCTGGGCTGTAAAAGTATACTTCTTAAAGGCGGACATCAGGAAACCTCTACCATTACTTCTTTATTTTATGATGAAGAAGAAAATTACCATTCTTTTGAAACGACCAAATTTAAAACCAATAACACCCATGGTTCAGGATGTACACTGTCTTCTGCAATAGCTGCATATCTGGCACAGGGAAAAACATTATATGATTCTGTCTCTCTGGGACAACAATATGTATATCAAGCCATCGCTCATGGCAAAGACGTACAGACAGGACATGGAAATGGTCCGCTTAACCACTTTTTTAATCCTCAAAAATTAATCAAAAATGAAATGGTCTGAACAAACCTGGCAAGCAATAGAAGAACGTTATCAATCGATTCTGGAGATGCCTTTTATAAAAGAATTATCGGATGGTAGTTTGCCGCAGGAAAAATTCCGTTTTTATATGGCTCAGGATTCTCTATATCTTGAACATTTCGGCAGAACGTTGTCGCTGATTGCAGCCAAAATCAATGATCTCCAGGATGTGCTTGCTTTTATGAGGTTTGCTGAAAATGCGATCGTCGTAGAAAATGCATTGCACGAATCTTATTTTAAAGATTTCGGGCTTACCGGCAAAGGTATTTTAGAGCCTGCCTGCCATCATTACATTCATTTTTTAAGAAGCACCGCTGCTATTGAGTCTGTAGAGATTGCCGTTGCAGCTGTACTCCCTTGTTTCTGGATTTACCGAGAGGTTGGTAATTACATTTATCAAACTCAAAATACGATCAACAATCCTTATGAAAAATGGATTGCTACTTATGCAGGAGAAGAGTTTTCCACTGCCGTAGACCAGGCTATTTCAATCTGCGATACCATTGCTGAAAACAGTACAGAAGAAACAAAAAAAAGAATGTCAGAAGCTTTCATTATGGCAACCAGAATGGAATATTACTTCTGGGAAGCAGCTTATGAATTAAAGAAATGGGAATAAGTCTCTCCTAATCATATAATAAAACTGTTTAAGTTTTTTAATATTTCATAAAAACTTCACCTATTTTAGACCACAAAAAGTATAAAAGTTCTTATTGAAAATATTTTTTAAAACACACTTTAGTGCACTTAAGCAAGTTTAAAATAAAGCTGTATAAAAAATTCACATAAGATGAAAATCAAAGATTTTCAAAAAGCTTAAGTGGACTTAAATATAGATTAAACTTATAACTTAAATAAACTTAAGTGTCAAAACTTTTGTGTGACTTTTGTCGTTTATTTTAAAATAAGTTTAAACAACATCAATCAATAAAAACGGATCCAAAAATAATGGATCCGTTTTTTTAGTTTCAGATATAATTAAAAATTAAAATTCAGTCTCGTGAAAACGTACCTTCCATTCTGTCCAAACTGCGAAGTAGAACGTGAGTAAATAAACTGATCGTTATTAGTAGATACCGGAAGGTTTCTGGTTGGATAAATATCAAATACGTTATTCACCCCTAAAGTTAATCCTACATTTTTGGTAAACTGATATGCCACAGAAATGTCAGTAATTACTCTATCAGAAATGATCTGATGTTCATTAGGCCCAATAATTCCATCACCATTAGCATCTACCAGGTCAGCGCCGGTTACTTTCCCGAAATACGTATTTCTCAGGTAAAAACTTGCGTTCTTCCAAGATAAGCTATGGGACAAAGTCGCTTTCACTCTTGGAACAGCTTCTTCCAGAAATACCCTTGATCTTTCAGAAAAATAAGTATTTTCAAGATTAGCAGATTCTAATAAACCTGATGAATGAACATTGCCTACTTTTCTGGTCTGATTAAGATTCATGGCAAAGCTATTATCCAGCTTCACATCAGAAAATCTTGCATTATGAGCAATCACCACATCCAAACCTTTGGTTTCCGTATCAATAGCATTCGCAAAGAACTGCCCTGCACCTACCCCTGCTTCATCAAAGGCAATTTTCGCATCTTCAGGAACTGCTGCTCTGGTAAATTGATCTGTAAGAATAATTCTGTTTTTAATTTTGGTAAAATATCCATCTGCCGTAAAGGTTAAATTAACAGAAGGAATTCTGTAGGTAAATCCTACACTCGCAGATTGAGAAGTCTCCTGTTTCAATTTTGGAATTCCTAATAATCCGGCAATTCGTGAATCATTACTGAATGTTCCAACTTCCAGAAGCTGACTATTAGTAAATAATGTAGAAGTTACATTATAATAGATCTGATGAATAGACGGTGCTCTAAAACCTGTAGATCCGGCTAATCTCAAATTTAAATTTTTATCAAGTTTAACTCTTGATGCCAGTTTATAGTTGAAAGTAGACCCGAAATCCGAATAGTTTTCATACCTCGCGGCAGCATCAACCAATAGCCAATCCGTAAAGTTGAATTCAAAATCAGCATATCCTGCTACAGACTGCCTGTTTCTATTCACAGCATTTTCCGGTCGGAACCCTCCAAAAACCTGAGACCCTCCCGGAAGTGCGTTTCCGAAAAAGTCAGTAGGTCGTTGTGTTGTGCCATTCCATACATTCCCGTTGACATCGTAAGTAGCATAAGATGCCTCTTCCCCTGCAGTTATTTTAAAGTTCTCATAACGATGCTCAGCTCCGAAAGCGATATTAATCCCTTGCCACACATCATATTTTTTTGAAAAATCCAGGTTAATTGTATTTTGGGAGAATCTCAGACCACCGGCTCTAAATTCGCTTGGTGAAGCAAACCTCAGAGACGTATTTCCTGTATTTTGAATATTGTAATCAAAGGAGTTCTGTCCAAAAGTATTACTGAAATCAATATTCCATCCGTCCCAGTTTCCTTTAATTCCTGCAGAAAGTGATAAATCCTGAATATCCGTAGCTATCTGAGGTAAATAGCCATTAGGATAAATAGCCGTAAATGTTCTACTCTGGTTCGGTCTTCTGAAAAAACCACCGGACGTACCTTGTCTGAAACTGTAACCACCAAAAGTATATACCTTCCAGTCATCATTAATAGGAACCTCTATATTGGCAAAAAGTTGATGGTTGCTAAGCTTAGACTGTCCCACCTGCATATTGAAATCTTTTCGGTCTAACCCTCTGTAAGCTAGTTCCTGATCCGTTACATTAGCTCCTAAAATCCCCTGCAACGCTCCAATCGTATTAGCTCCTTGTATTTGATTTTGAAAATCCTGTGAAAAATAGTTCACATCCTGTGAATACTGATGGATATAATTAACAATCTGCTGAGAATTGGGAGTGTTTCCTATATTGGTAAATAAAGAAGATAAATTAACCCCATCATTTGAAGCCCTTTTTTCAATAGCATTATAAGCATTAAATATAGCCCCACTTTCCGTTCCGGCTCTGGAAGTCGGATTTCTGAATTGTGAAGTCCAGGTAATGTTATAAAAACCACCTTTCTTCCCTATTTTGTTTCCGTAGTTTAAATCAACCTGAAAGTTCTGTCCGTCAAAATTTCCAGTATGGTCATTAGCGGCTGGTGTCAGGTTTCCACCGTAAGTAAATTGTCCGGTCAGCTTACCGGTATCTCTTTTTAATCCAAGATTGATCACTCCGGCAATTGCATCCGATCCATACTGCGCAGCAGCACCATCTCTCAATACTTCAATCCGGTTGATTGCAAAGGACGGAATTGCATTTAAATCTGTTCCTACTGTTCCCCGCCCCGGAGTACCGTTAACGTTGACCAATGCTGAAGTATGTCGTCTTTTTCCATTGACCAAAACCAAAACCTGATCCGGCCCTAAACCTCTTAGCTGTGCAGGGTCCAGGTGATCCGTACCATCCGAATTCGTTTGAACCGTAGAAGTAAATGAGGGAGCAATAGCGTTTAAAATTTGTGAAATGTTCGTCTGAGGTAAAACCAGTGACGACTCTTTTATATTAAATACATCCACAGGAACCGGGCTGTCGACTTTTGATCTGGCTCCGCTTCTAGATCCTAATATGACTACCTCTTCTACATTGGCAGTCTTTACTGTATCTTTTTCCTGTGCATAAGCATATGTTCCCAAGAAAAATAAAACAGAAGCCGAAAAAATTGTCTTTCTATTTTTCATACATTTTATGTTAAGATTTCTTTAACTTTTTTTGAGGAGCAAATGTATGTCATATTTATTAGTCTACAAAAAAAGTGGACTAATAATTTACAGAAAATGCTAATAGCTTAAATCTATTTTTTAAATTTTGGTAAGCTTAGCGTATTTTAGAATAAGATTTTTCTCTCCTTCGTGCATGAAAATTACTTTTGCCTTGATATTTTGTGGATCAGTACCATCCAGGAAAGTAACTTCTCCAATACCAAAACGGTCATGTCTCACTCTATCTCCTACTTCAATGTCCTGCGAAGATGCTCCGCTTGGATTGATAATTTTAGCGGTACTTACAGGCTTAAGCTTTCTTGGCTCTGCTATTGGTTTTGAATTTTCGTTCTTCTCAATCGTTTTCTTCTCCACCTTTTTGAAGCTTCTGACTTCCGAAGGATGTTCATCAAAAATATTGGATTTGATCCCTGCATGGTTGATGAATCTTTTTTCCATTGCCGGATTGATGAATTCTATAAACTCATCATCCACCTCAGTTAAAAACCTTGATGGCTCAGCATCTGTAATTTTCCCCCATTGAAAACGGGAAATTGCATAAGAGAAAAAGGCTTGTTTTTCAGCTCTGGTCAAGGCAACGTAAAATAAACGTCTTTCTTCTTCCAGATCTTCTCTGGTTGCTGAGCTCATAAAACTAGGGAAAAGATTTTCTTCCATTCCTACAAGATGTACAACCGGGAATTCAAGTCCTTTAGAAAGGTGAATGGTCATTAAGGAAACCATATCTTCTTCCTCTTCTTTAGCTTGCGTATCAGCAGAAAGGGCAATATTTTCAAGGAAGTTCGATAAACTCGGGTCTCCATCTTCCAACTGCATTTGTTCTTCAATAAACCCTTGCATCGAGTTCATCAATTCCTGAACGTTCTCTACTCTGGAAATCCCTTCCGGCGTTTGATCGTCCTTTAACATTTTGATCAAACCACTTCGTTTAGCTACTTCCATAGCCACACTATAGGCTGTTTCAGTTTTTAATAATACCTCAAACGCTTTGATCATCGACCAAAAATCATTCAGCTTATTAAGAACTCCGTTATTAAAACCTAGCTGCGGTGCATACATCGGAAGATTATCAAGTACTTTCGAAACAGGAATATTCTGAGCGTCCGCAAAAACGATTAATTTATTCTGCGTAGTTTCACCAATTCCTCTTGTAGGATAATTGATGATCCTCATCAAAGCTTCGGAATCATTTTCATTGATCAGAAGGCGAAGATAAGCAATAAGATCTTTCACCTCTTTTCTTTGGTAGAAGGATAAACCTCCATATACTTTATAGGGAATATTCTTACGTCTCAGGGCATCTTCAAAAGCCCGGGTCTGTGAGTTGGTCCTGTATAGAATTGCAAAATCATTATATTTTCTCTGATCTCTGTTGCGAAGTTCCCAGATGTTCCCGGCCACAAAATTCGCTTCATCAGCATCTGAAAGTGAACGGTAAATTTTTATTTTATCCCCTTCTTCATTTTCACTGAAAACATTTTTCTTAAACTGCTGAAGGTTCTTTGCAATGACGGTATTGGCTGCATTAACAATAGTCTGTGTCGAACGATAGTTTTGCTCCAAAGAAACGGTTACTGCATCCGGATAATCTTTTTTAAAGTTCAGGATATTGTAGATATTAGCTCCACGGAATGAATAAATAGACTGCGCATCATCTCCTACTACACAAATATTTTCAAATTTTGAAGCTAAAGCTTTCACAATAAGGTATTGTGAGTGGTTCGTATCCTGGTACTCATCGACAAGGATATATCTGAACCGGTCCTGATATTTTGCCAAAACTTCCGGGAAACGGGTCAGCAATTCATTGGTTTTTAATAACAGGTCATCAAAATCCATCGCTCCGTTTTTGAAACAGGCTTCCACATATTTTTGGTAGATCTGTCCGATAAATTTCATATTTGCTTTTTCATCAGCCTCTACTAATTCCGGATTGTTGAAATAAGCTTTTACTGTGATCAGGTTATTTTTATAAGTGGAAATTCGTGCCTGAACCTTTTTAGGCTTATACAGATCTGCATCAATATTCATATCCTTCAGCACCTTTCTGATCACATTCAATGCATCCTGCTGATCATAGATGGTAAAGTTGGAAGGATATCCCAGGTAATGAGCTTCACCCCTTAGTATTCTTGCGAACACAGAGTGAAAGGTTCCCATCCATAAGCTTCTTGCATTACTCTGCCCCACAACTTTGGCGATACGTTCTTTCATTTCTTTTGCAGCCTTGTTGGTAAAGGTAAGAGCCAGGATATTAAAAGGATCAATTCCATTCGTAATCAGATGGGCAATACGCATGGTAAGCACACGCGTTTTTCCGGAACCGGCTCCTGCAAGTACCATCAATGGTCCTTGTAGAGTGGTAACGGCTTCATATTGTGATTCATTGAGTCCTTTCAAATAGTCCATACTGCAAAAAATTTTGGGAATACAAAATTAATGTATTAAAAGGAGAATTCAAATTTTTGGATCCTACTATGGTATATTTAACATAAATAGCCACTCTACTAAAAAATCGCAAAATAATTGTAACAAATGCCCTATTTTTAAGACTTATTGACAAACAATTTCTACTTTATGAAAAAACGACTTCTTTCTGTTGCTGCTGTGGCTTTCTTTGGAATGATGCTGAATGCACAACAAATCAAATTCGAAGAGTATGACTTACCCAATGGTTTGCACGTAATTCTTCATCAGGACAACACAGCACCTGTAGTTACAACAGGGGTAATGTATCATGTAGGTGCTAAAGATGAAGTAAAAGGAAGAACCGGTTTTGCTCATTTCTTCGAGCACTTATTATTTGAAGGAACACCTAATATCAAAAGAGGTGACTGGTTTAAAATTGTTTCTTCCAATGGAGGACAAAATAATGCCAACACTACGAACGACAGAACGTATTATTATGAAACTTTCCCTTCCAACAACGAGCAATTAGGCCTTTGGATGGAATCTGAAAGAATGCGTCATGCGCTAATCAACCAGGTTGGAGTAGATACTCAGAGAGAGGTGGTAAAAGAAGAAAAAAGATTAAGAATGGACAACCAGCCTTACGGAAATCTGTTTTCTACCATCCAAAAAAATCTTTTCACCAATCACCCATATAACTGGCCGACTATCGGATCTATGGAAGATCTGAATTCTGCGAAGCTGGAAGAATTTCAGGCATTCTATAAAAAATATTATGTTCCTAATAATGCTACTTTGGTAGTTGCAGGAGATATTAAGCCTGAACAAACCAAAAAATGGATTGAGGAATATTATGGTGGAATCCCAAAAGGGACTATTTATCCTAAGGACTTCCCGAAAGACGCTCCTATCACACAGGAAAAAGAAGTTACGGCTACAGACCCTAACATCCAGCTTCCTGCGTACGTTTTTGCATACAGAACACCTGCTAATAAAGAGAAAGACGCTTATGTTTTAGATATGCTTTCCTCTTACCTGAGCAATGGAAAATCTTCGGTTTTATACAAAAAACTAGTGGATCAGGAGAAAAAAGCACTTCAGGTAGCTGCGTTCAACCAGGGGCTTGAAGACTATAGTATTTTTGCCTTCTTTGCGATCCCGATGGGACAGACGACAAAGCAAACTTTACAGTCTGATATCGATGCTGAAATCAAAAAGCTACAAACGACTTTAATTTCTCAGGAAGATTATCAGAAACTTCAGAATCAGTTTGAAAACCAGTTTGTAAATCAAAACTCGAGCATTCAGGGAATTGCTGCTTCATTAGCGACAAACCATGTATTGATGGGAAATACCAACCTTATCAATAAGGAAATTGACATCTACAGATCGATCACAAGAGAAGATCTTCAAAATGCTGCTAAAAAGTACCTGAATCCTAATCAAAGAATAATCATTAATTACGTCCCTGAAAAAAAATAATCCTCAGTAACGTTGAGTTTAAAAGTGATTATAACAAACAATTATTTACAAATGAAAAAGCAATTAACATATATAGCTGTAGCATTTTTATTTACAGGAATGCTTTCCGCACAAAAGATAGATCTTAATGCAATGCCTAAGCCGGGTCCTACTCCTGCTATCAACATTGCAAAGCCAAAAACTTTCCAGTTGTCTAATGGTCTTACGGTAATGGTCGTAGAAAATAACAAGCTGCCAAGAGTAAGTGCTAATCTTTCTATGGACAGACCTCCCTATTATGAAGGAAGTGTAACCGGGGTAAGCCAGATTATGGCTGAACAGTTCGAAAACGGAACTACCAATCTAAGCAAAGATGAATTCAATAAAAAAATTGATTACCTGGGAGCTAACCTTAATTTTTCATCAGGAGGAGCTTTCGCCAGTTCATTATCAAAATATTTCCCGGAAGTTTTAGGACTGATGGCCGATGCTATCATCAACCCTAAATTCTCTGCTGAAGAAATTCAGAATTCTAAAGAAAGAGCTATTGAAGGATTAAAATCAGATGAGAAAAATGCATCATCCATTGCATCGAGAGTTTCCAATGCTTTAGCATATGGAAAAAACACGTCAAGAGGAGAATTTGAAACGATAGAATCTATCAACAAAATTCAGCTGGCTGACGTTCAGAATACCTATAAAAAATATTATACTCCCGACAATGCTTATCTGGTAATCGTGGGAGACGTAAAATATGACCAGGTAAAACCCCTGATTGAAAAAGCATTCAGTGGCTGGAAAAAATCCAATACGGCATTTACAGCTTTAGAACCTGCTTCAAATGTAGCCAAAACAGAAATCAACATTGTTGATGTTCCTTCTGCCGTACAATCTGTAATTTCTGTTGGAAACCTGAATACGTTAAAAATGAAAGATTCCAACTACTTTCCTGCGACGATTGCCAACTACATCTTAGGTGGCGGTGGAGAAGCAAGATTGTTTATGAATCTTCGTGAGAAAAACGGATTCACTTACGGGGCTTATTCAAGCATGAGTGCAAGCAAATATTCACCTGAATTCTCTGCTGAGGCCAGTGTAAGAAACGAAGTGACCGATAAGGCTGTTAAGGAATTTATGAATGAGCTCAATGCAATCTCTACAGTAAAGCCTGAGGAGTTGGAAAATGCAAAAGCTAAATTGAAGGGAAGCTTCATCATGTCTTTAGAAAAGCCGGAAACCATTGCAAGATTTGCTTTAAACCAAAAAATACAGGATCTTCCTTCTGATTTCTATACCAATTATCTGAAATCAATCGATAAGGTTACTGCAGCAGATGTTTCTAATGCGGTAAAATCAACTATTTATCCTAATCAAAGCAGAATTTTCATCGCAGGTAAAGCTTCTGATATTTCTGAAGGATTGGAAAAATTAGGATATCCGGTAAAATACTTTGATAAAGAAGCGAATCCAGTAGCAAAACCTGCAGCTCAAAAAGTAGACGCCAGCGTTACTATCGGATCTGTTGCAGATAAATACATCAATGCTATCGGAGGCCTGCCTGCTGTTCAGAAAATCACCTCGATTTCTACGGATGCTACGACCAAAGTACAGGGAATGGATATGACTATGAAAATGATCCAGGCAAAAGGAGGTAAAATGGCAATGAACATCAGCATGATGGGAAACACCGTACAAAAAATCGTTTTTGACGGTAAAGATGGTTATATGGAAGTTCAAGGTAAAAAAAAGCCTCTAAACGATAAGCAAAAGGCGGAAATGGGAGAAGAAAAAGAACTTTTCCCGGAACTTAATTTCGCCAAATCTCCTGAATATAAATTAGCCGGAATCGAAAAGTATAACAATGAAGATTCTTACGTCATAAAAGGAGCGAAAAACACCTATTATTATAGTGTAAAAACAGGTTTAAAAACCGGAGAGGTAAAATCAGGAGAACAAGGTTCAACCCCAACCAGTTATGCTGATTATAAGGAGGTATCAGGCGTAAAACTGCCTCATACGATTCTTCAGAATATGGGAGGAATGGACATCAACTTAGCCGTAAAATCTTATCAGATCAATCAGGCTAAAGATTCTGATTTTAAATAACGTACATTCGGGTTAAAATAAGAAAGGAGTTAGAAGAGGGAGGCTGGAGGCTAGTATTGAACCAGTAATTCCAGGCTTTTATTATAAAATAGGATGATAGTTATTTTTTAGAACTCAATAACTTCCCTCTTCCAGCCTCAAGCTTCCTTACTTTATAAAACAGGAATCTATTATATTCCTAGCCCAGTATAATAAAAAGCATTTATTTTAAAGAAAAAACGATAGCAATTGCTGTCGTTTTTTCTTTTTACTGAAATCTTATTTTGGTATTCGATAAAAAAAGATTAAATTTGCCCATTCAAAAAGATATCAAATTAATGGATTCTATATTTATACTATTGATGGTTCTTATTATGATTGCTAGCGTTTTACTGGTAATTATTGTTATGGCTCAAAACCCAAAAGGTGGGGGTCTTTCCAGTACTTTCGGAGGTGCATCATCTGCACAGTTTGGAGTACAAAGAACCAATGACTTTATGGAAAAGGCAACATGGACTTTAGGAGCAACAATTATCGTTCTTATACTTTTAAGTGTTGTTATTACAGGAAAGCCATCACAAACGGCTCCTATTAAGGTTCCTACTCAAAAAGAAGCTCCTGCAAAATCTGCTCCGGCTTCTCAAACAACAACGCCAGCTAAGACTCCGGCTAAATAAGCAAATAATAATTTTACATACTAAAAAGCAACTCTATTTGAGTTGCTTTTTTATTTCAGTTTGATCTTTTCTATTTGGTGGCGAAGTTTCAAACCTGCTTTTAAAAAAGAATACTGAATAGGCTTGGCTTCTTTGTAGTACTTGCTGATAAAAATTTGCATCGCACCATAGAACCTTTCCAGATATACCTCATCTTTTACAGTACTTTCTCCCTTATGATGAAGGATTGATGCCTTGCCATAATAATAATTTTTTAATCCTTGGTTCAGTAAGGTATAACACAGGTCAATATCTTCCCCATACATAAAATACGCTTCGTCTAATCCTCCTGCTTTTTTATAGATATCTTTTTTAACGAGAAAAAAAGCTCCCGTAATGACTTCCACTTCATCAATATCATATTCCCCAATATCATTACGGTAATACGATTTTGAATTGTTATTTTTAAAATTAACAAACAGCTTCTCAAAGGAGTTAAACATATCGGGAACCGACCGTTTGCTTTCGGGTAGAAAATTTCCTTTTGCATCATGCATTCTTACTCCTAAACACCCAAATTTCGGTTGATCATTGGCAAACTCAAGGATTTCTTTTATATATGATCCCTCAAGCTCAGTATCCGGATTTAAAATTAAAAGATAATCTCCTTTAGCGGTTTCAATAGCTTTGTTATTGGCTTTTGAAAATCCCTCATTCTGTTCAGAGGCAATAAAATGAAAATCCGGAAATTCAGTAATCAGCTCTTTCCATGAAGTGTCCGTAGAGGCATTATCGATAACAATGACCTCATAATGAATATCACCTATATAATGTTGAATAGATAAAAGGCAACTCCTTAATAATCGGGTAACGTTATAATTAACAATGACAATGGACAGCTGTATATTCATCTTAATCCTTTTCGTTATAAGGAAGACGGTTGATGATGGATCTTCCCAAAGAAATTTCATCGGCATACTCCAGTTCATCCCCTACTGAAATCCCCCTTGCGATACTTGAGAAATTTACATTAAAACTTTTAAACTTTTTATAAATATAGTACGCAGTAGTATCTCCTTCCATGGTTGCACTTAAAGCGAAAATAAACTCCCTTACTTTGCCGGAATTCAACTTTCTTTCTATGCTTGGGATATTCAATTGATTAGGACCTACACCTTCCATAGGTGAAATCTTGCCTCCCAAAATAAGATACTTCCCGGTATACTTTCCGGTATTTTCAATAGCGATCACATCCCGAACATCCTCCACAATACAGATCAGCTCATCATTTCTTTTAGGACTGCTGCATATTTCACAAATATCAAAATCAGAAAAATTATGACATTCTTTACAGTACTTGATTTCGTTCACAAGATTGATCAGAGAGTTTCCGAGACTTACCGCTCTGGAATTGGGTTGTTTCAGTAAGTGAAGCGCTAAACGCAAAGCAGTCTTCCGGCCAATTCCGGGAAGTCCTGAAATCTCATCCACTGCTTTTGCCAAAACTTTACTTGGGTAATCCATAATTACAAAAATAATATAAAAAGATGAGTATTTCCGGCTTTATCAGGGTAAAAATCAGCTACTTTTTGTAATAAAAAATATATCTTTGAACAAAATATGAAAAAAATCAACTAAATGGTACTTAACAACCTGAATTATCCATTGGATTTTAAATTTAAAATCACAACATTAGCCAGCGACTTCAACATTACCGACAAAAATGGAAACTATGTTGCTTATGTTCGCCAGAAAATGTTTAAGCTCAAAGAAGATGTTATCGTCTTTAATGATGAAAGCAGATCAAGAGAGCTTTTCAGAATCCAGGCTAACCAATGGATTGATTTTAATGCTTCATATTCTTTAAATGATCTGGTTGATAAAAAAAACTTTGGAAGACTGGCAAGAAAAGGAATGCGTTCTATTTGGAAATCCACCTATAATATCCTTGACGCAAAGGACCAGCCTAAATTTACCGTAACAGAAGACAATGCCTGGACAAAATTCTTCGACGGAATGGTCAGTGAGATTCCTATTATTGGTATGTTTACAGGATATTTCCTCAATCCGGCTTATACTGTAAAAGGACCTGACGGAAAAGAATATTTCAAACTTAAAAAAATGCCTTCTTTCTTTGGGAGAAGATTCCAGCTTGACAGAATGATTGATATCGATGACGAAGACGAAAGTTTAGTCGTTCTTTCATTATTAATGATGGTACTTCTCGAAAGAGCAAGAGGGTAAATATATAATATAAACCACAAATCAATGAAACACTTTATTATTATCCTTTCAGCATTATTTTTAGTTGCCTGTAAAAAAGACAAAGAAACTGGTTCCGGTTCTTCATCTAAGGATTCTCTAACGATTGTTAAGGATTCTGCCAAGACGAATGCTGCATCAGGAAAAATTTTAGTTGAAACCTTTCCTTTCCCAAAAGAGATCAAGGAGTGCTCATGTTATTTTGCGAAAAGCAAAGAAGATTTTGTAGCAGAGAAGTATATTTATGCTGATGATGCTGGCAAAACAGCTTATATGAAGCTGGATGGCAAAAGATTAGCCATGAACCTGATTTCATCAAGCGATATGGAAGTTGAAGACCAACTGAGCAAAGAAATAGAAAATGGGGATTATAAAATCTCTGTAAAAGGTAAAAAAATAAAAAGCGAAGAAACTCTATTATTCGAAGGAACACTGACTATTGAAAAGCCAGATGGTACTGTTATCACGTTACCGGTTTATGGCGAATGTGGGTGTTAGTCGATAGAAGCGGAAAGGCTGAAAGGCGAAATCGCTGAATTGTAAAAGCGTAAAATCGTAAAATTGTCATATGGATGTATAAGCCTTTTCACAATTTCGCCTTTTTGCCCTTTTCACGATTCTACAATTTTACCATAAAAAAGTATGCTCCCGAATTACGGGAGCATTTTTTATTTCGTAATTTTGATAAAAATAAAATTTTATGGAATTATCCAATATAGAACCGCAAATTATCTGGAAAAATTTCTCCAAATTAAATGCAGTTCCAAGACCTTCAAAAAAAGAGGAAAAAGTAATCGCATTCATCAAAGGATTTGGTGAAAATTTAGGACTGGAAACTACGGTAGATGAAGTAGGAAATGTAATTATTAAAAAGCCTGCCACAGCAGGAATGGAAAACCGTAAATCTATTGTATTACAATCTCATTTGGATATGGTTTGCCAGAAAAACAATGATGTTAATTTTGATTTCGAAACAGAAGGAATCAAAATGGAAATCGATGGCGACTGGGTAAAAGCAAAAGGGACTACATTAGGTGCCGATAACGGTTTAGGAGTTGCTACAATTATGTCGATTCTTGAAAGTTCTGACATTCCTCACCCAGCTTTGGAAGCTCTTTTTACTATAGACGAAGAAACAGGAATGACCGGTGCTTTAGGATTAAAGCCAGGCCAATTAAAAGGAGATATTCTTTTAAATCTTGATACGGAAGAAGATGATGAAATCGATATCGGTTGTGCAGGAGGAATAGATGTTACCATCACCCAGACTTATGAAACAGAGCCTGCTAAAGGTCAGATCGTAAGAATTGAGGTTAAAGGATTACAAGGTGGACATTCAGGAATGGATATTCATAAAGGTTTTGGAAACTCTAATGTCATTATCGGAAGATTATTATATAATGGGTTAACTAAAGAAAACATCCAGCTGATTTCAATTGATGGAGGCGGATTAAGAAATGCAATTCCAAGAGAAGCTGTAGCTATCGTATCTGTGAGAAATGCTGCCGAGTTTATCGAAGAATTGACGTCCGGACTTAAAAAAGAAATTCTGGAGGAATTTGCTACGGTTGAGCCGGGGTTACAGATCAATATTGAAAATTCTACAAGTTCTGATAAAGCAATTTCTGAAGAAGATTCCAAAAAAATTATTTTGGCTTTGAAATCTCTTCACAATGGTGTTTACCGAATGAGTCCTGATGTTAAGGATCTTGTAGAAACATCCAACAATGTAGCCAGAGTTGAATTGAAAGGAGGAAGCTTAAAAATCCTAAACCTTTCAAGATCATCCGTTGAATCTACTAAAAATGCAGTGGCTGAGCAGCTAAAATCAGTAGCTGAGCTAGCTGGAATGAATGTAGAGTTAAGCGGTTCTTATCCGGGATGGAAACCTAAACCGGGATCTGAAATCGTTCAGCTGATGGAAAAAATCTATAC
Source organism: Chryseobacterium piperi (assembly GCF_002285635.2). Classification (NCBI taxonomy): domain Bacteria; kingdom Pseudomonadati; phylum Bacteroidota; class Flavobacteriia; order Flavobacteriales; family Weeksellaceae; genus Chryseobacterium; species Chryseobacterium piperi. The sequence goes on from NZ_CP023049.2 coordinate 2,241,304, forward strand.
AGAAAAATTCAAAGAAAAGCCTCATGTTGTAGCTTGTCACGCAGGCCTTGAATGTGGGATTATCGGAGCTAATTATCCTGAGATGGAAATGGTAAGTTTCGGACCTACCATCAGAGGAGCTCACTCTCCGGATGAGAAAGCCAACATCCCTTCAGCTCAGAAGTTCTGGAGTTTCCTAAAAGATATTTTAGCGAATATTCCGCAGAAATAAAATCTTTTATACTATAACAAAAAAAATCCAAGTCATATGACTTGGATTTTTTTGCTAAGTAAAGCCCATTTCTAAAAACAAACTTTAAAAATTACTAAATAAAAAACTCCCGAAGAGGTTCTTCGAGAGTTTATATTTTAAGTTGGAATCTGACTAAGGATAAGGAGCAATTTCCACGGCAAGACCTTCCATATCGTCTGCCATATGCAGCTGACAGCCTAATCTGCTGTTATCCTGCACGTGAAAAGCTTCCGCCAGCATGGCATCTTCTTCAGCACCCATTTCCGGTAGTCCCGGATCATTAATTACGTATACCTGGCATGAAGCGCACATGGCCATTCCACCACATACCCCGATAGTTCCTTCTTCTGCTAATTCATACGAACGTATAATTTCCATTAAATTCATGGACATGTCCGTAGGAGCAACAACATCATGAGTTACACCTTCTCTATCGGTGATTTTTATATTGATATCTGACATAATTATACAAAATTAGTCAATTTTTTTCACAACTGCCTTTTCTGCTTCTTTACGGCTTCCATCAAACCCGTCTACTCCACTTACTGTAGTATATTTTAAAACGTATTTTTTACCCGGATTCAATCTGTTGTAAACACTTTGACACATCAATGTAGCCTCATGGAACCCACATAAAATCAGCTTAAGCTTTCCAGGATATGTATTGATATCTCCTATCGCATATACCCCTTCAATATTGGTTTGGTAATCTAAAGCGTTGTTTACAACGATTGCATTTTTCTCGATATTCAATCCCCAATTGGCAATATCTCCCAATTTTGGAGTTAAACCGAATAAAGGAATAAAGTAATCTGTCTCGATATCCTGAGCTTCCTCACCATCTCTCTGTACTGTAATTGCAGAAACTTTTCCGTCTCCTTTTATTCCGATTACTTCAGCTGGTGTGATTAATTTTATTTTTCCTTGATCCTTTAAATCCTGAACTTTCTCTACTGAGTCTAAAGCTCCTCTGAATTCATTTCTTCTGTGAATTAAAGTTACTTCGCTCGCAACATTCGATAAGAAAATACTCCAATCTAGAGCAGAATCTCCTCCTCCGGCAATAACTACTTTCTTGTTTCTGAAATGTTCAGGCTCTTTGATAAAGTATTCAACTCCCTTTTCTTCGTAATCAGCAATATTTTCAATGGTTGGTTTTCTAGGCTCGAAAGTTCCTAATCCTCCGGCAATCGCCACGGCTTTTGCTCTGTGAACAGTTCCCTTATTGGTAACTACTTCAAACCATTCTTCATCTACTTTTGTAAGCGTAACCGCAGTTTCTCCCAAAGTAAATCCAGGTTGAAACTGTTTGATTTGTTCCATTAAGTTATCAACTAATTCTCCAGCATTTACTGAAGGATATCCTGGGATATCGAAAATAGGTTTTTTAGGATAAAGTTCAGCCAGCTGCCCTCCTGGTTGAGGAAGTGCATCAATAATATGGCATTTCATTTTAAGCAAACCTGCTTCAAATACAGCAAAAAGTCCAGTAGGTCCGGCTCCTATAATCAATATATCGGTTGTTATCATAACAAAATTTAATTATACATATAACTGCAAATTTACTAATTTTAACGCGAAGCTGATTTAATTAAGTCTAAATAAAAAGCTGAGATTTATCAAATCGTAACAAATAACGAAATATATTAATTTTGGCAGTGTTTTTGTAAAAATTATACCATGAAGAAAATCTTTTATATCGTTGCATTATTTACATCCTTTTTAGGCTTTGCCCAAATAGACAATATTGCAGATGGCGAATCCATTACCTTTAGAATTCATTACGGGATTCTGACTGCAGGAAATGCAACACTTACCACTCAAAAAACGACATATAAAGGACTTCCGCACCTCTATGTCAGAGGAACAGGACAAACTTCCGGTGCTGTGAAAGCTTTTTTCAAAGTGGATGATTTATATGAAAGCTTCGTCAACATAGACACCGGCCTTCCCAGTTTTTACGTAAGAAATGTAAAAGAGGGGAGCTATCGTCAACATTTTGAAACAGTATTTAACCACGATAACAATACGTTAATTTTAACGGATAAAAAAACACCGGCCAATGGATCTAAAGTCATAAAATCGGTAAAAGGAATACAGGATATGCTGTCATGCTTTTACTATTTAAGAAGCCAGAGTCAAAATGACCTGAAAGTAGGAACTGTAATCAACATGAATGTATGGATCGATGATGAGATGTTTCCTTTTCAGCTGAAAGTGGTGGGAACAGAGAATCTGAAAACCAAATTCGGAACTATTAATTGTCTGAAAATCATCCCTTCAGTAATAAGCGGAAGAGTTTTTAAAGAAAAAGAAGGTGTTACGATGTGGGTATCCAATGATGCCAATCATGTTCCTATGCTGTTAAAAGCAGAACTAGCAGTCGGTTCATTAAAAGCCAGTATCGACGGATATAAAAATGTGAAATATCCTTTAAAATTCACGAAGTAAAATATTATACCTATATAGCATATGCCTGTAAATTTTACAGGCATATTTTTTATGAATAATGCCCATATTTAATTTCTTATCCATCGCACGCGAATATGATACAGTAGACAAAAAAAAGCCTCCGGATCGGAGGCTTTATATTATAAAGTTTTAAATTGTTCTAAGGTTCTGATATCATTCTCAAAAAACATTCTGATATCGCTCATTTGATAAAGAAGCATTACAATCCTTTCTATACCCATTCCAAAAGCATATCCCGAATACTTCTCCGGATCGATATTTACATTTTTAAGAACAGCAGGATCTACCATTCCACAGCCCATAATTTCCAGCCAACCTGTTCCTTTTGTAATTCTGTAATCTGTTTCTGAGTTCAATCCCCAGTATACATCAATTTCAGCACTAGGCTCAGTAAAAGGGAAATAAGAGGGTCTCATTCTTATTTTTGATTTTCCGAAAAGCTCCGTAGTAAAGAACTGAATAGTTTGTTTTAAGTCTGCAAAGCTTACATTCTCGTCAATATACAAACCTTCTATCTGATGGAAGATACAGTGAGAACGTGAAGATACCGCTTCATTTCTGAAAACTCTTCCCGGAGAAAGAATTCTTATTGGCGGCTGATTTTCTTCCATATACCGGATTTGTACAGAAGAAGTATGTGTTCTTAACAGAATATCCGGATTTTGCTCAATAAAGAAAGTATCCTGCATATCTCTTGCCGGGTGATATTCAGGAAGATTAAGAGCCGTAAAATTATGCCAGTCATCTTCTATCTCAGGCCCGTCTGCAACAGCAAAACCAATGGATTTAAAAATCTCAATAATTCTGTTTTTTACCAGGTTGATAGGATGTCTTGATCCCAGCTCCAAGGGAAAAGCAGGCTTTGTAAGATCATCTTTTTCTACGATTATAGAGGATGCAGAAGCATTTTTTAAATCTTCTAACTTTATGGCAACAGCCTGTTTCAAGGAGTTGACCTTCTGCCCGAATTCTTTCTTCTGGTCATTAGGAACTTCTTTTAATGTTTCGTAAAAATCGTTTAGAACTCCTTTCTTACCATTATACTTGATTCGGAAATTTTCTATCTCCTCTTTCGATGTAGTATTGAAGCTGTTTACCTCAACGAGTAGTTCTTCTATCTTTTCTATCATTCTTTTACCCTTTCAAAATGTTTTGCAAAAATACGATTTTCAGTTTAATAACTTATTTATTTATCATAAAAAAATCTGCCCCTTATCGGAGGCAGACTTCAATCACTTATTTCACTTAAATAAAAAAATTATTTTTTCTCTAAAGCTTTAACGTTGATCTGAAGAGTTACCTCATCTTTAATCACTCCGTCTTTAGCAGGAACCTGGAACTTAACTCCAAATTCGTCTCTCTTAATATCTTTTGGCTCAGTGGCTACAGTCACCTCTCCTTCTTTTACAGAAACATTAGCTTTCAACTGAAATGGCTTTGTAATACCTTTAATGGTTAAGTTACCATCTAAAAGAGTATTGTAATCACCTTCTACAGCCGGTGTAACTTTAGTAACTTCATAAGAAGCAGTAGGGAATTTTTCTACTTCAAAGAAATCTCCGCTTTTTAAATGCTCATTCAAATCTGCTAATTGCTTAGCATCATCTTTCAAATCTACTGATGTCAGGGAATTCATATCAGCAACGAACTTTCCGCTTTCAAGCTTTCCATCCTTTACTGTAAGATCCCCACTTTCAAACTTAATCGTTCCGAAGTGACTTGTGTTGTCAGATTTAAATACTTTATACCCCTTCCACTCTATTTTACTATTTAAAGTATCCAGTGCATATTGAGCTCCATCTTTTGTAGTTGTTACTTCACCAGCTTCACTTGTTAGTGGTTTATCTTTCTTACAAGAAACTACAACAGCCGCAGCAAAAACAGCCGGAATCATTAAAGAAAACAATCTTTTTTTCATTTTGGTATTTTTTTATTACAAGCGCTAATATAATAAAAAAAATAATTCTTTTATAAAAATAGTACATTTGTAACATGCTATTAGAAATAAACAACCTATACTTCTCACACCGTAAAGACCAGCCCTTGTTCCAAAACCTCAATATGAGATTTGAGGAAGGCAAAATCATTGCATTGGCTGGAGAAAGCGGTTGTGGAAAATCTACGTTACTCAATTTAATTTATGGTCTTTTAGACTGGGAAAGCGGAGAAATTATCTTTGATAATACTCCCTTAATGGGTCCCAAAGGGAACCTTGTTCCCGGTGAATCTGAAATGAAATTCGTTGCCCAGAATTTTGATCTGATGCCTTATTCCACAGTAGCTGATAATGTTGGTAAGTTTCTTTCGAATATCAACCTGGCTAAAAAAAGAGAAACAGTTACTGAACTACTGGAAGTGGTAGGATTAGAGGATTACAGCAATACACTACCCAAGAATCTGAGTGGCGGACAACAACAGAGAGTAGCTATTGCCCGGGCATTATCAGTATTGCCTAAACTGCTTATTTTGGATGAACCTTTCAGCAATATTGATTTTCCAAGAAAAATAGAGCTTAGAGAAAGGCTTTTCAGATATGTAAAGCGACACCATATTTCTCTCATTATTTCTACTCATGAGCTTCAGGATATTATGCCATGGCTCGACCAGATAGTAATTCTTCAGAAGGGAAGGCTTATTCAAAATACCAACCCTGAAGAAACCTATAAAGATCCTTATAATCCCTATGTGGCAAAGCTTTTTGGAGAGGTCAATATTTTTAATGAAAATGAAATGCGTGATTTCCAGATTTCTAAGTTTTTTTACTTTCCTCGTGAAATTAAAACTGCTCAGGATGGCTTTGAAGCTGAAGTACTCGAAAGCAGATTTGCAGGAAGCCATTACTGGAATAAGATCAGTGTCAAAAACAAAGAGCTGGTTATATACAGTGAGAAAAAGGTAGAAAATCCCGTTAAAATCATTTTTGAATAGAAACTAAAAGGCAAAATTGCAAAAAGGCTTACACCTACACCATATAACAATTCAACGATTTTACGAATTTACAATTCGGCGATTTCGCTTTTCAGCCTTTCCGAATTTTCACTAATCGACAGATTATCTTACTGTTATTGTTAGTTTGTGGATAAAAAATCGTTGTTACTGGAACTAGTTTTTAAAACTTTTTCTTACATTTGTATTTCCACAGTATAAGGAAATTTTTGGTTAATTCTCTTTCTGCCTCCAAGACGGACATTAGCAGGATCCTGCAATCAAGTCTTTGAAAGATTACACTGTCCAATCTTTTCCTTTTTTTATTGCTGACTACCAAGGATTATCCCGGATACAAAAATTTCATTCCTGTAAAGACAAAATCGCTGATTTGCAAAATGGTGAATTCATTGGAGTTTGTCATTTCGGTCATAGAAGAAATCTCTAAATAAGTGGTTTAAATCTTAAATGTTTAGATAATATAATACTGTATATAATATATTCAGGGTGTGCAAAGCATGCTTCACTGATTAAACTTTATGTTTGTATCCGGGATTATATTCAGTGAATATCCACTATACTTAATAAAGTATTAAGCTTTTTTTACAAACTCCGACTTTAAAGCCATAGAGCCAAAACCATCTATTTTACAATCAATATTATGATCGCTACCTGGTCTTAAACGGATATTTTTTACTTTAGTTCCTGCCTTAACTGGTTTTGGAGCTCCTTTTACCGGTAAATCTTTAATCACAACAACAGAATCACCATCTTGTAATTCATTTCCGTTGGAATCCAATATTTTTCCTTCGCTGGCAGATGCAGATGCAGCTTCTTCAGGATTCCATTCATAGAAACATTGAGAACACACCGTCATATTATCACTTGGATAGGTAAATTCGGAACCACATTTTGGACAAAGTACAATATCACTCATATTTTTATTTTTTACAAAGGTAGAGCTTTTTGAATAATGAAGGGCGAAACCGAATGTCACTAAGAGCCGAGAACCAAGAACCGAGAATAAAGAGAAAAGAATAAAGATAATTTACTATTAAGATACAATATCACCCCTTATACACTACTCTCCTAAACTCTCAAACCCTCAAACTCTAAAACTCCCAGACTCTAAAACCCTAAAACCTCAACCTCTCCAACCCCGCTATTAATTCTCAACTATAATTTGTACTTTTGCAGATTGAAAACAGCAGAAGCAATTATGGAACTTATTCACAGAAACTTAGCTATCGGAATTCACGATGCTTTACAAGAAACATTTTTTGAGAAAAATAAATATGCCGACAAAGTAATAGAAAGGCTTTTAAAAGCTCATAAAAAATGGGGAAGCCAGGACAGAGCAGTTGTTTCTGAGATTTTCTATAATATCATCCGCTGGAAAAAACGTCTGGAGTATTATATGGGAGAAGGGGTAAAACCTAATAATATCTATAAACTCATTATTGCTTATCTGCTTTGGAGTAAAACAAATTATAAAAGATTTGAAGAATTCGAAGGGATAAAAATCGCTGATATTATCACCAAATTAAAAAAAGATACTGTTCCTACGAAAGCAATTGAACATTCTATTCCTGAATGGCTGGCTGAAACTCTGGAAAAAGAACTAGGTGCTGGTTGGGAAAAAGAGATGAGAGCTTTAAACGAGCAGGCACCGACTGTTTTAAGAGCCAACTCTTTGAAAACTACTCCGAAAGAACTCATTTCAGATTTATCTGACGAGAATGTAGTTTCTTATACCGTGAAAAACTACCCTGATGCTGTACAGCTTGAGGAAAAGAAAAATGTTTTCCTTACTACAGCTTTTAAAGAAGGGTTATTTGAAGTGCAAGATGCATCTTCTCAAAAAATAGGATATTTCCTTGATGTAAAAGAAGGACAGAGAGTCGTAGACGCTTGTGCCGGTGCCGGAGGTAAAACGCTTCACCTTGCTGCTTTAATGGAAAATAAAGGACAGATTATTGCCTTAGATATTTTCGAATGGAAATTAGCTGAATTGAAACGCCGTGCTAAAAGAGCCGGAGCCCACAATATTGAAACCCGTATGATCTCTGATAATAAAGTCATCAAACGTCTTCATGAAAAAGCAGACAGACTTTTGATCGACGCACCATGTTCTGGTCTGGGTGTTTTAAAAAGAAACCCTGACAGCAAATGGAAAATTGACCAGGATTTTATTGACAGAATTAAAAAAGAACAACAACAGATTCTTCAGGACTATTCTAAAATATTAAAAAAAGGAGGTAAAATGGTGTATGCTACATGTTCTATCTTACCATCTGAAAATAATGAACAGGTAAAAGAATTCTTAAAGAACAATCCGGATTTCAAATTGATTAAAGATGAAAAAGTAATGCCTAGTGAAGGATACGATGGATTCTATATGGCACTGATTGAAAGACTTGCTTAGTAAGAACTTACTTTTCTAAATATACAACTACTCTATTTTATGGAGTAGTTTTTTTTATTCATAAAAAACCTATAGACCTTAAAGTTCAATGAGGTTTCGCCAGGCCTATTCACAAAATTTTTCTTAAAATTCACAACTTATTTTATGGCTAAAATTTATCTTTGTGATAAACTCCTATTTATGCGTCATAGAATTCTACTTGGTTTCTTTACTTTTTTATTTTTCATGAGCTATGCTCAGACTTATGAAATTCAATACATCAATTCATACAACGGAAAAGTACAAACGGAACAGCCTCCAATACTTGTATGGGCAAATGAAAAAGAGAATTTCATTCTTAACAATACCATCCGGGAACAAAAGAGTGAATATCCGTTTGAAATTACAAAAGTAGAAAAGCCTTCCAATACAATAGTTTCTTATGCTTTTTTACAACCTAATGAGCTTATCTCAACCTCTGACACGGAATCAGTAGCCAAGCAATCTTTTGAGCTAACCAAAGAAACAAAAAAGATACTGGGCTACACCTGTAAAAAAGCAGTTACTAAAATCAATTCCAACACAATTGAAGTATGGTATACGAATGATTTAAAAATCAATGGCGGGCCTTCAACTTTAGGGCAGAATTTAGGATTGGTTCTGGAAATTGAGCGAAATAAAAACTCAGTAATTACAGCTAATTCTATTAAAAAGATCAAGAAAACCAATATCGAAAATCTTATAAAGGGTTCTGTAAAGACGACAGATTTGTTAGGTTATAAAGATCTTCTCTGGAAAAGTAGATTCACAACTTTAAAGGTCTTTGAAAATGAAACCATTAACTTCTCTGATCAAACTAAATCTGATGAAAACGTAAAACGATTTGCCAATGGAACCATCATATTAAAAAAAGTGAAATTTCCTAAAATTTCCGCAGGAGAAAATATTTTCGTCGAGCTGAAACAACAGTCTAATGGAGACGCATATGACAGGACCGGAACTGTATTTTTTATCCCGCAGGATAAATCAACATCTTTTTTAGATGGTCTGGAAAAAGGGGTAAAAACACTTCCTCTTTATGAAAACGGAAACGGAAAACAATATTATGGGATTACTGCTACTGAAAATTATGATCCCGCCATTGAAATGATGCGTTTTTTTACAGCTTTCGGAATCCAGAAATTCAACCACATTCAGTTAAAAGGAAAGGACTGGCAAACCATAAGTCCTTACCGACAGGACATTACCGATTTAAAACCTTCACTTTCAGAGAAAGAGCTCTGGATCGGAACATTTATCGGAAATTATGATAAAGGCGGACATAAGGTAAGTCTTGATATTACAATTCATAAAAGCGATCAGACCGTTTATAAAAATAATACAGTGATTCCTTTATTCAATACGGTCAATATTATGGAAATGGCCGGACAGGATTACGCTACCATGTTTAACCAGGACAAAGGACTTTTCGTAGAATTTACATTAAAAAAAGATTTAAAAAATGCTCAGCTCAGATACATTACTACCGGACATGGAGGTTGGGAAAATGGAGATGAGTTCGTTCCTAAAATCAATTCTATTTTCCTCGACGGAAAACTCACCTTTTCTTTTACTCCCTGGAGAACCGACTGCGGATCTTACAGACTCTACAATCCGGCTTCAGGAAACTTTCCTGACGGATTGTCTTCTTCAGATCTAAGCCGTTCAAATTGGTGTCCCGGAACAGTTACTAATCCTAACTTCATTGCTCTTGGTGATCTGAAAGCAGGCAAGCATACCATTCAGGCTAAAATTCCTCAGGGTCCTACAGAAGGAACGAGCTTTAGCTCATGGAATGTATCAGGAACATTGTTGGGTGTTGAATAAAAAAACAAAACCTTCTCGTGATATTAATCACAAGAAGGTAAAAACACAAATGATGAAAAAAAATTATTTCGAGCCACAAAGTAAGAGTAAAAATTCATATAATAAATTATCATAGATTAATAAATATGTCATTTTAATTTCGTATGAATAGATACACCCTATTTTCAAACGAAAAATTTCCTTCAAAATCGCCATTATTATTCAAAATTGTTAATATTTTTAATTTGAAATATTTAATTAATTAAAAATATTCTATTTTAATTATTTTATATTGTTATTTTTAAATATCAAATCTACTTTTGCTATTAAATAAATAACAAAAGATGTGTGGAATAGTATGTTTGTTTGATGCCAAACAAAAAACCGAAATATTAAGACCTCAGGTTTTAGAAATGTCAAAAAAAATCCGTCACAGAGGCCCGGACTGGAGCGGTGTATTTCAAAACGAGAAAGTAGTTTTCTCTCATGAAAGACTCGCTATTGTAGATCCAACTTCCGGAAAACAACCGCTGTTTTCTAAAGATGGAAATCTTGTTTTAGCAGTAAATGGGGAAATCTACAACCACAGAGAGTTGAAGGAAGAATTTCCAGATTATGAATTCCAAACTCAATCTGACTGTGAGGTTATTTTAGCACTTTACGAAAAATATGGTAAAGATTTTATCGAAAAACTCAACGGAATCTTTGCTTTCTCATTATACGATATTAAAAACGATGTCTATCTGATTGCCCGTGATCATATGGGAATCTGCCCTCTTTATCAGGGCTGGGACAGAAACGGAAACTACTATGTTGCTTCAGAGTTAAAAGCTCTGGAAGGAATCTGTAAAACAATAGAAACTTTTTTACCGGGACATCTGGTATACAGTAAGGAAGGAAATGAACTTCAGCAATGGTACCAAAGAGAATGGGAAGAATTTGACGCGGTAAAAGACAACGAAAGTGATATTGCAAAACTTAGAAAAGGTCTTGAAGATGCCGTTCACAGACAGCTTATGAGTGATGTTCCTTATGGTGTATTACTTTCCGGAGGTCTGGACTCCTCGGTTATCTCTGCAATCACTGCCAAATTTGCAAGACAAAGAGTAGAGAGTGGTGACACACAGGAAGCCTGGTATCCAAGATTACACAGCTTTGCCGTTGGACTGGTAGGTTCGCCTGATTTAGCAGCTGCCCAAAAAGCTGCAGACCACATCGGATCCGTTCACCACGAAGTTAATTTTACAGTACAGGAAGGACTGGATGCCATCAGAGATGTCATTTACCATCTTGAAACTTATGATGTCACTACCATAAGAGCATCAACGCCGATGTACCTTTTAGCCAGAGTTATCAAATCTATGGGGATAAAAATGGTTCTATCGGGAGAAGGTTCTGATGAACTTTTTGGAGGATATCTTTATTTTCACAAAGCTCCTAACGCAAAAGAATTCCATGATGAAACGGTTAGAAAACTGGGAAAACTTCACCTTTACGATTGTTTAAGAGCCAACAAGGCATTAATGAGCTGGGGAATTGAAGGACGTGTTCCTTTTCTTGACAAAGAATTCATGGATATCGCCATGTCGGTTAACCCGAAAGATAAAATGATCGATGTTTCTGAAGGAAAAATCGAAAAATGGATTTTGAGAAAAGCTTTCGAAGATACGCTTCCGGAGTCTATTGTATGGAGACAAAAAGAACAGTTTTCTGATGGTGTAGGTTATTCATGGATCGACACTCTGAGAGAAGTTGCTGAAAAAGAAGTAACGGATGAAATGATGGTTAATGCAAAATTCAGATTCCCTTTAAATACTCCTCAAAACAAAGAAGAATACCGTTACAGAACCATCTTTGAAGAACACTTCCCAAGTGAAACCGCCGCTGCAACAGTACCATCCGTTCCTTCGGTAGCGTGTTCAACTCCTATCGCACTGGAATGGGATGAAGCATTTAAAAAGATGAATGATCCGAGCGGAAGAGCGGTAAAGGTACACGAAACCTCATATGACTAATGTAAAATACGAAGACATTTTATTAATCCTGTAGCAATACAGGATTTTCTTTTGAATTAACGATAATAATATTGACATAATTTAAGCGACAATCAAAAATATTATCTAATAAATAATTATATTTGGAAAACGAAAAAAATCAATTTTATAAAAATGAGAAGGAATATTACTATCTTTTTTGCTTTATTATCTATACATTTTACTTTTGGTCAAGGTAAATTCGGAAAATATCTTAATTCAAAAAAACTGGCTTTAACTTATAAAAGCGTAAAGGATAATGAAAAGGAAAATTACTACCAACAATATTATTGGCTGGCAAAAGCAGAACAATTAAAAACATACCCGCACCTTAAAGATGTGAAGCCTGTCGTTTTGTATGAGTTTGTAAAGAAGGTAAACCCTCAGAACCCTACCAAAAAACTGGATGCAAGAGGAAAAGAGCTTAGAGAAACAGCAGAATTATCATTAAACCAATATTTTAAAAATAAAAATTTTGAAAACAACGCGGTATCAATGTATAATCTTGAAACCTATGTAGATCCTTCCCAGGGAGAATATTTTACAAAAGTAGATCCTGAAAAAATCAAAGAACTGGTACCGAAAGAACTATTTTCCTTCAATTCTTTAAACAGAAAGACCCAGGAAGAGAAGACCTACTACCTGTGGATTGATAAGAAAAAAGATGACTTTAATATCGTAGATATTATCCCGGGAGAAGATGATAAAAAATTCTACACTTCTCTGAAGCAGTATCTTCCAGGGTATAAATTTTCAAAGTATGTGCCTTCTGTGAAAAAAGGAAACAAAACAGACAAAACGGATGTCGACTATTATTACATTATGCCATTTGAACAGAATACAGACAATATTGAATATAAAACAAAAGATTTCAAAACTTTTATTTTGAGCCAGTACAGAAAAGCCGGGGATGAATGGAAAGGAGTAGAAAAAACCAAAAAATAATTAAAAAAGTCTTGTGAAATTTCACAAGACTTTTTTAATTTTATAGATATTTCTTTATCTAAGATTCGGGCTGGCTTAATATACCATCCCATTATTCATTAATCCAGTCAAAGACATCATAAAAACTTTGATGGATTTAATTATTTAAAGATTCTAGCTGATACACAATGTCTGAAACCAATTCGTCACCAACGTCTGTTAAAAAGATCCTTCCATTGATTCTTGCTACTGCGATTTTCATGCAAATGCTGGATTCAACGATTCTTAACACTTCTTTACCTTCCATCGCCAAGGATCTGAAAGAATCTCCTCTTAATATGCAGAATGCCATTATCAGCTATGTGTTAACGCTGGCGGTTTTTATGCCTGCAAGCGGCTTTTTGGCAGACCGGTTCGGAACAAAAAAAGTATTTATTTTTTCATTGGTATTATTCAGCTTGGGATCTATGTTTTGTGCTATATCTCAGAACCTTACCCATTTGGTTATTTCAAGGGTAATCCAGGGCGTCGGAGGAAGTCTCATGACTCCGGTTGGTAAGCTTGCCCTGATTAAGACATTTGATAAAAACGAGCTGTTAAAAGCCATGAATTTCGCCATTATTCCAGCGTTAATAGGACCTGTATTAGGACCTCTTGTAGGAGGATATATGGTCGATTATCTTTCCTGGCACTGGATTTTTCTAATTAATATTCCTATTGGGATTCTGGGGATTATTTTAGGGATTAAATTTATGCCCAATTACAAATCGAAGGACGTGGATTTCGATTTAAAAGGTTTTATGATTTTCGCCGCTGCTTCCCTCCTGTTGTCCATTTCACTGGAACTTTTCGGAGACCTGCAAAATACCACTCCGGTACTCTTAGTATTTATATTAGGCTTCCTATTTTTATATTATTATTACAGACATGCAAAAAGGGGTGGGAACCCTATATTCCCTTTAAACCTGTTCCAGGTGCGGACGTTCCGTGTTGGAATTGTGGGAAACCTTGCTACCCGCTTAGGGATCAGCGCTGTTCCCTTATTACTCCCGTTGATGATACAGATCGCCTACAAACAATCTGCCGTTACATCAGGCTGGATCGTAGCTCCAATGGCCTTAACCGCCATATTCGGAAAATCCTCAGTTATTAAAATCCTGGATAAATTCGGATACCGCCAAACATTGATGGTTAATACATTTATCATTGGAACATTAATATGTATGTTAGCTATACCCAACATTCATACTTCCCTATTCTGGTTTATTCCTATCATAGCAGTTTTAGGATTTTTCAATTCTATTCAGTTCACCTCAATGAACACCATCTCCATTGCTGATTTAAGAAATTTTCAAACCAGCAGTGGTAATTCGCTGATATCCGTCAACCAACAGCTTGCCATTGGTTTCGGAATTGCTTTCGGACTTATTGTTTTAAAAATATTTGAAAGTACCGACCTTATCCAGGGGGAAATACATAATGCATTTCGTCTTACTTTTCTTACGGTAGGCCTTCTGACGATCTTATCCGGACTTGTATTCAGGAGGCTTCATATTTCGGATGGTAAAAACATGAAATCCAAAGAATAAACCTTATCTTTTCTGATACATACATCAACAGGAATCAGGCATATCCGAACTTATCACAGATCAATGTAATTGGCTGCGATCTACCCTATTTTTGTGTATATAAAAAATCAACAGTATGATGACAACTAAAAAAGTAGAAATCGTAGTATCACCAAAACCTGCACATTTTGTAGGAGATGGCTTTAGAGTTCACAACTTTATCCCAAGCGCATACCGATTGGATATGAAAAGAATGGATCCGTTTATTATGCTGGATTATAATTCAAAATTTCATTTTAACGGATCAGATAAACCAAGAGGTGTAGGAGTACATCCACATAGAGGTTTTGAAACAGTAACAATAGCTTACCAGGGAAAAGTAGAACATCATGACAGCTCAGGTGGCGGAGGCGTTATCGGAGAGGGAGATGTACAGTGGATGACTGCTGCAAGAGGAGTTCTTCATAAAGAATACCATGAAACAGAGTGGTCTAAAACTGGAGGAATTTTCCAGATGGTTCAGCTTTGGGTAAATCTTCCGGCAAAAGATAAAATGAGCAAGCCAAAGTATCAGGCTATTAAAAGTTCGGATATGAAATTAGTAGACCTTGGTGACAATGGATTAATAGAAGTCATTGCCGGAGAATATAACGGAAATAAAGGTCCTGCTTTTACATTCACTCCTGTAAACATGATGAATGCTAAATTAAAAACAGGTGGAAAAGCAGATTTCAATTTTCCAGCTCAGTACAATACGGCAGCCCTTGTTATTGAGGGAAGTATCACTGTCAACGGTACTGAAAAAGTAGCAGCCGATCAGTTTGTATTATTTGAAAATAAAGGAGAACAATTTACCATTGAAGCTGGTGAAGATGCTATTGTTTTAATCATTAGCGGAGAACCTTTAAATGAACCTATTTTTCCACATGGTCCTTTTGTAATGAATACAAGAGAAGAAATCATGCAGGCATTTGAGGATTTCAATACCGGAAAATTCGGGTATTTAGAAGACTAAATTTACACATGAGGCAATAATTAAATAATCTTAATCTGGTTATTTAATTATTGCTTTTTTATTACCTTTATCAAGGCAGTTTTTATACATAAAAAAATAAAATAATGAAACCGGAGTTTGAAAATATTCCTTTAGTAAAAAATGAATCTAAAAAAAGATTTGAAATAGAGGTCGATAAACATTTTGCATTTATTGACTACCGCGAAACGGATGATCAGATTATTTTAGTTCATACAGAAGCAGATCCTGAATTGGCAGGTACCGGAGCAGCCGCAGCTGTTGTAGAAAAAACCTTACAGTATATTGAAGAAAGTACTAAGAAACTGTTACCCTTCTGTCCTTATGTTTTTGCTTATATCAAAAAGCATCCGGAATGGAAGCGTATTGTTGACGAGAGATTTGAAAGATATGATCAACTTTAAGATCATTAATACATCAACTTTGTTTTAATTATTTAAGATTGAGATTAAGACTATGAAGAAATTTTTCACTTTGTTCGGAATGACAAATTTTCGTTGATTTTGCAGCTTTACAATTCTGCGATTTAGCTCTTTTGCCTTCACAAAAAACCTCTCTTATCTTAATCAACTTAAACAAGCATCTATTAACTTTAAAAGACAACATTATTTATGTCAAATATTGGACTTATCATAGAAGAAAAAGCAGCAGATATAGGAAATTTTTTAGTGGGAAGACTTTTGCCTTTCCGTGAAAAAAGAGCAGTCGGCCCTTTTGTTTTTATAGATCATATGGGACCATCCGAATTAAAAGATTATCAAAACCTGGATGTTCCACCTCATCCACATATCGGATTATCCACTTTAACTTACCTCCTTGAAGGATCTATATTCCATCGGGATAGTATCGGGAGCGCTATGGAAATAAAACCAGGAGCTGTTAACTGGATGACTGCCGGAAAAGGGGTTGTGCATTCAGAAAGGACTCCTGAATATTTAAGAGATACCGATAAAAGGCTTCACGGCTTTCAGATATGGGTAGGTCTTCCCAAAGATCTGGAACAAAGTGAGCCTACATTCCATCATACGGAAGCAGATGAACTTCCAACCTGGGAGGAAGGAGATGTACATTATAAGTTAATTGCAGGAGAAGCATTCAGCAGAACATCTCCGGTTCCTGTACATAGTAAATTATTCTTCATTGAAATTAAAACTAAAACTGCACAAAAAATAAGTATCGGCAAGGACTTATATGGTGAAGCAGCTATGTATGTCTTAGACGGAACAGTGAATATAGAAGGCAATACTTATGGTTCGAAACAGCTTTTAATAGCTAAAGACACCCAACTTTGCGAGTTTGAAATGAGCGAAAACGCAACAGTTTATCTTTTTGGAGGAGAGCCGTTCGATGAGGAGCGCTTTATATTCTGGAACTTTGTGAACTCAGATAAAGAATTATTGGAACAGGCAAAAGTGAATTGGAACGATCAGAACCATGATGCTTTTCCTTTAGTTCCGGAAGATGATCAGGAATATGTCCCGCTTCCCAAAGCAATTCTAAACAGAAAATAACCACTTAAGGTAACTATTAAAATAAACCATGAAAGTATTAGCATTTGCAGGAAGCTCCTCTTCCACTTCCATCAACAGGGAGCTGGTAAAATTTGTGCTGAAAAGTTTTCCGGATGAGGATATTAATTTAATTGACCTTAATGATTACACCATGCCCATTTTTTCTGTAGACCTTGAAAAAAAAGGATTTCCTGAGGAAGCCCATCAGTTTTTAAAAAGGATAGAAGAATGTGATATCATTATCTGTTCTCTTGCTGAACACAATAGATCATACAGCGCTGCATTTAAGAATATTTTTGACTGGTCGTCCAGAATTAATGTCAAGGTCTTCCAGAATAAACCCATGCTTCTTATGAGTACTTCTCCGGGAGGCTATGGCGGAGGCAATGTCATGAATACTGCAAAAACATTCTTTCCTCAATTTGCTGCGGAAGTGAAAGATACTTTTTCCTTACCAAAGTTTTACGAAAATTTTGATTTGGAAAACGGAATTATTAATCCTGATATGCTTAAAGAGCTTAATGAAAAAATAGAAAACTTCAAAAATCAGATTAAAGCCTAATGACAAAAGGAAGACTGGAAGCTTTCAGTG
The DNA here is from genome assembly GCF_002285635.2 of Chryseobacterium piperi. Taxonomy (NCBI): domain Bacteria; kingdom Pseudomonadati; phylum Bacteroidota; class Flavobacteriia; order Flavobacteriales; family Weeksellaceae; genus Chryseobacterium; species Chryseobacterium piperi. Next base: position 2,258,843 of record NZ_CP023049.2, read on the forward strand.
ATGGTGTTTTAGCAATTATCATCACCATAATGGTTCTTGAACTCAAGGTTCCGGAAGGGAATAGTTGGGCAAGTCTGAAGCCTATTCTTCCAAAACTTTTGGCTTATATTTTCAGTTTTATTTATGTCGGAATCTATTGGAATAATCACCATCACCTCTTTCAGGCTGCTAAAAGAATTAACGGAACCATTCTATGGGCAAATCTGCATTTACTTTTCTGGCTCTCTTTAATGCCTATTGCGACGGAATGGATCGGAACCACTAATTTTGCCAAAAATCCTGTTGCTGCTTATGGAATAGGATTGATTATGTGTGCTATTGCATATACCATTCTGGAAAATTTAATTGTTAAATGCGAAGGCGAGAATTCAAGACTAAAAGAGGCTATACACGCTAAGTTTAAAGAATATATTTCTATTATATTTTATATTTTAGGGATAGCCACTTCATTTTTTTATCCTTATATTGCTATCTGTTTTTATTATATAGTTGCTCTTATATGGCTTATTCCGGATAGAAGAATCGAAAAATTATTAAAAGAAGAAGATAATGGAAACACACGAATATAATAACGGAAATATTACCGTGATCTGGATGCCTAAAAAATGTATCCACTCTGGTATCTGTGTGAAAATGCTGCCTCAGGTTTACAATCCTAAGGACCGGCCTTGGATAAAAGCCGAGAATGCAACAGCACAGGAACTTAAAAATCAAATCGAAAATTGTCCTTCAGGGGCGCTAACTTACAAATTCAATACTGAACAATAATGGGGGTAACGGTAAAAGCAAGTTTAGGAAAAACAAAATATTATACGGAAGTAACCGCTGGTGAAAACAAAATCATCACGGATGAACCTGTAGACCTGGGAGGGCAAAATAAAGGATTCAATCCTTTTGAAATTCTGGCCACTTCTCTGGCAAGCTGTACAGCAGCTACTTTAAGAATGTATATTGACCGAAAAGGATGGGATATTGAAAACATTAATGTAGAAGTCAATCTGGATAACTTTCCACTCACTAAAAGAGCTATTTTCGAAAGAGCCATCAGCTTTGAAGGAACAGATCTGGATGAAGATCAGCTTAAAAGACTTCATGCTATTGCAGACGCCTGCCCTATCCATAAAATTTTAAATAACGATATAGAAATACTAACCAAATTCTCATAATATGACAGAAGTAAAACAAAACAACGACGAAAAACACGGAAGTTTTGAGGCTTTCATAGACGGAAACCACGCAGGCCTGATGACTTATACCTGGGCTGGAGAAGGGAGATTCATTATAGATCATACAGAAGTAGAGGAAGCATACAACGGGAAAGGCGTTGGTAAGGAAATGGTTTTAGCGGCGGTAGACTTCGCAAGAAAAGAAGGCAAAAAAATAATTGCTCTTTGTCCTTTTGCGAAAGCTACTTTCCAGAAAAACGAAGATCTACAGGACGTCCTGGTCTAGTTGACACAAGAAAAAATTACAGAAAAACCTTTCAGGCTAAATACCTGGAAGGTTTTTTCTTTTTTCATCAGACCATAAAAAAAGTATATTTGTAAAATTTTAATTCAAGAAAAATATGTCTCCAGTTATATTACTGTCCATTATCATTGTGTATTTCGCGCTACTTCTTTGGGTAGCTTATAAAACAGGTAAAGGAAGTGACAATGAGAGTTTCTTTATTGGAAACCGAAAAAGTAATTGGATGCTTGTTGCATTTGGAATGATAGGAACTTCTCTTTCAGGAGTTACTTTCGTCAGTGTTCCCGGCGCAGTGGGAAAAGATAGTTTTTCTTATTTGCAGATTACTGTAGGGTATCTTATCGGTTATATTATTATCGCTTATGTATTACTGCCTTTATATTACCGTCTGAAACTAACTTCCATTTATGGCTATCTTCAACAGAGAATGGGCCAGCTTTCTTATAAATCAGGAGCATGGATTTTTATTGTCTCAAGATTAGTCGGGGCAACTGCCAGGCTATATCTGGTTGTAAACATTCTCCAGGTTGCGATCCTGGACAGTTTAGGAGTCCCTTTTATTGTAACTACTTTAGTTATTCTCTTCATGATCATCCTGTATACGTATGAAGGTGGAGTAAAAACGATTGTATGGACGGATACATTACAAACTTCCTGCATGCTTTTAGGACTGATTATCTGTACTGTTTATATGCTTAATCATTTAGGTCTGAATGTTGGAGAAAGCCTTACAGCTATGCAGTCAAAAGGATACACTAAAATCTTTGATTTCGATCCGAACCAGAAAAGCTTTTTCATTAAGCAGGTTTTAGCAGGTGCTTTTATCACGATAACCATGACGGGAATTGATCAGGAAATGATGCAGAAAAGCCTTTCCGTAACCAGGCTGAAAGATTCTCAGAAAAATATGGTGAGCTTAGGATTTATTCTTTTAGGGGTTATTTCTTTATTCTTATATATGGGAGGTCTTCTTCATTTGTATGGTGCTGAACAAAATGTTGCCAGCTCTGGAGATCAACTTTTCCCTGATATTGCATTGAATCATATGCCCGGATTTATTTCAATCATTTTTATTATCGCTTTAATTTCAGCGTTATTTCCGAGTGCAGATGGTGCGATGACGGCGCTTACCTCTTCGTTATGCATTGATGTTTTCGGAATGAAGGAAAAGAAAGAATGGAATGAGCAGAAAAAAGAACGTTTCAGAAAAAATGTTCACCTCATCGTAGCCCTTTCTTTTTTAGTCATGGTGGTCATTTTTAAAATGATTAATGACAACTCTATGATCGGTTTAATTCTGAAATTGGCAGGGTTCACCTATGGACCTCTGTTAGGGCTTTTTGCTTTTGGAATTTTCACAAAATACAAAGTCAAAGACAAGCTGGTTCCATATATTTGTATTGCAGCACCTGTAATTTCCTTTTTTATAGATAAATACCAGGAAAACATTTTCGGAGAATTTAAAATCGGTTTGGAATTACTGATCATTAATGGATTGCTAACTTTTATTGGCTTATGGCTGATCAGAAAAAAATAACATCAACTACCCCTATTCAATAGGATTTAAGCTCAATAAATGAAACCTATTTCATAAGTAAAACGAGTGGTGAGTATATAATAAAATTAATTTTTAGAATGATTCATAAAAGATTAATAATATGATCACTGAGTTTTAAGATCCTTTATCAGAGGCTGTTAAAAGCAATAAAATCTTTAAATAATTCAAAATCCGGGGGTTTCGTCCGGATTTTACATTTCGCTAAGCCGTTAAAAAATTGTAAATTTGTGTGTAAATAAATCAGATATAATGAGTAAAAGTATTGAAGAGCTAAAATCTCTTGCTACACAAATCAGAAGAGACATTTTAAGAATGGTTCATGCTGTTAATTCAGGACACCCGGGCGGAAGTTTAGGATGTACGGAGTTCTTCACAGCACTTTACGGAAAAGTAATGAACTATCATCTTCCTTTCACTATGGAAGGTAAAAATGAAGATCATTTTTATCTTTCAAATGGTCATATTTCACCGGTTTTCTATTCTACTTTAGCCAGATTTGGCTTTTTTCCGGTAGAAGAATTAAAGACTTTCAGAAAATTGAATTCAAGATTACAAGGTCACCCGACTACTCACGAGGGCTTACCTGGTATTCGTGTTGCTTCAGGATCTTTGGGTCAGGGACTTTCAGTAGCTATTGGTGCTGCTTTAGGAAAAAAACTGGATGGTGATCAATCATTGGTGTACTCTCTTCACGGAGATGGTGAGCTACAGGAAGGACAGATTTGGGAAGCTTTGATGTTTGCTGCAGCTAAGAAAGTTGATAATATCATTTCAACAATCGATTATAACGGACGTCAAATAGATGGTGATACGGATGATGTATTAAGTTTAGGAGATCTACATGCTAAATTAGCGGCATTCGGATGGATCGTTTTAGAAGAGAAAAACGGTAATGATCTTGAAGCGGTAATTCATATTCTGGAAAGAGCAAAAGCTGAAACAGGAAAAGGAAAACCTGTAGCAATCATGCTGCATACAGAAATGGGTTCCGGAGTAGATTATATGATGGGAAGCCACGCTTGGCATGGTAAAGCTCCTAATGATGAGCAGTTGGAAGCAGCATTTAAACAACTTTATCTGGAAGCTCCGGCAGACTACTAATCAATGATGGATAAATGATTTCTTAATTTTATTTAATCATTTAGTCATTCATTATCATTTATGATTTATCAACAATCAAACATTCTAGTAAAAAATGAAATATACATATACAGAAAAAAAAGATACACGTTCAGGATTCGGTGCAGGATTAGCTGAGCTTGCTGACAAGAATCCAAATGTAGTAGCACTTTGTGCGGATCTTATTGGTTCTTTGAAGATGGAAAAATTCATTGAAAAAGCACCTGAGAGATTCTTCCAGGTAGGAATTGCAGAAGCTAACATGATTGGTATAGCTGCAGGTCTTAGCATCACAGGAAAAATTCCTTTTACAGGAACCTTTGCTAATTTTTCTACTTCCAGAGTCTATGACCAGATTCGTCAGTCTGTAGCTTATTCCGGTAAAAATGTAAAAATCTGTGCTTCTCACGCTGGTCTTACTCTTGGAGAAGATGGAGCTACACACCAGGTATTGGAAGATATCGGTATGATGAAAATGCTTCCGGGAATGACTGTGATCAATCCTTGTGATTACAATCAGACAAAAGCAGCTACTATTGCTATTGCTGATTTTGAAGGACCTGTATATTTAAGATTCGGAAGACCTACAGTTCCTGTATTTATTCCTGAAGATATGCCTTTTGAAATCGGTAAAGGAATTCTTTTACAAGAAGGTAAGGATGTAACCATTGTTGCAACAGGACATTTGGTTTGGGAGTCTCTTGTAGCAGCAGATGAGCTTGAAAAAGAAGGTATTTCTTGTGAGGTGATCAATATCCATACGATCAAACCTTTGGACGAAGAGATCATCTTAAAATCAGTTGAGAAAACAGGAAAAATCGTTACAGCTGAAGAGCATAACTATTTAGGTGGTTTAGGAGAGTCTATTGCCGGAATGTTGGCAAGAAGAAGACCTACCAGACAAGAATTCGTAGCGGTAAATGACAGTTTCGGAGAATCTGCTACTCCTGCTGAACTGATGAAGAAATATAAAATTGACGCTGCAGCTGTAAAAGAAGCGGTTAAAAGGATTTTAGAGAAGTAATCAATCTTACTATATATAATAAAAGCATCCCAATGGGATGCTTTTTTGATTATACACCTTTGAACTTTCGTTCTTCTTCTTTTATCGGAAGATCATTAATGCTTGCATATCTTTTCTTCATCAGACCATTCTCATCAAATTCCCAGTTTTCATTTCCATAAGCTCTGAACCAATCTCCATTTTCTCTCTGATATTCATATTCAAAGCGAACTGCGATGCGGTTATCAGTGTGTGCCCAATATTCTTTTCTGAGTTTATAGTTCAATTCTTTAGCCCATTTTTCACGAAGAAATTCAACAATTTCTTCTCTTCCATTAATAAACCTATCTCTGTTTCTCCATTCACTGTCTACAGTATAAGCTTTGGACACTCTTTCAGGATCCTGGCTGTTCCAGGCATCTTCTGCCATCTGAATTTTTTCTTTCGCCGTTTCAAGAGTAAAAGGCGGAAGCGGATGTTTCTGTTCCATTTTTATTGTATTAAATTGGTGATAAGTCTTTTTGATACTTCTATTAATTCATTTGATCTGAACATTTGGCTTTCTATAATACTGCTTTCGAAAAGCAGGTAAACATGATCAGATAGTTCCTGATTATTTAGCAGTTCCAAAAAATAGCTTCGTAAATCTGATTTATGATTTTGAATAACTGCTAATATTTTCTGATTATCCATTGGAATTTCGGATAAGGTATTAAGAAAGCTACAGCCCCTGAAATCCTCCTTTTTGTTCATAAAGATCAGGAAGTCAAAAGATGCAATTACTTTGGAATTCACCCTCGTTTCTGACGCTGTAAAGCTATTTAGCGCATTAAACCAATAGGTATGTCTGGCATTAAGAAACTCTACACACAAATCTTCCTTAGACTTAAAATATTGGTAAAAGCTTGCCTTCGCAACATTTGCTTCTGAAATAATCTGATTAATCCCTGTAGTATTATATCCTTGTGTTGAAAATAATCTTAATGCAGTTTCTATAATTCTTTGCTTTGGAGACGTCATTGCCGGTATTTAATAATACAAAGTTATCATAATTTTCAATACAGACAGACAAGTCTGTCTGTTATTTTCAAAAAAAGTTTTATTCCTATTCTGTTTACATATAAAAAGGACAATAAAAAAAGAGGCTGTCTCAAAAGGACAGTCTCTTTTTAGTATTTCATTGAAAAAAGATTTCGATATTTTGAATAAAAAAAATATCTTGGAAAAAAGAAGATATAAGTCAAAAAAGCAGTCTGTTTTAGGCTGCTTTTGACATTTTCTTTAGATTGTGGGCAATTGCGAGTATGCCGATTTCTACCTCGACTTTATTTTTTCCCCGAAGCATGAATCGTTTAAAATTTTTGTTGTGTTTGAGCTCTGCAAAAACAGGTTCAACATCATGGCATCTTTGTTTTCTGAGTTTGATGCCCTTGCTGGTATTAAGAAGTTTGAAAACCTTTTCTCTGATTTTTGCCAATTTAGGATTGTTTTGTGAAGTGGTTATTTGTCCCGATTTCTGATCTTTTCTGAAGTAATTATATTTAACATAAGCTTTTATTTTCTTAGATTTTAACAAGTTGTAATTTTCTTCTGAGCCATAACCAGCATCAGCAACAAGCTCTTTGGGAGCTTTATGATAGCTTTCTTCAAAACCCAGTAAATGAGTCGCTAATGTTTTGGTGTCTGTTGGGTTGGGATGAATTGAATAATGTAAAATGAATTGTCTATGGGTAGAAATTTGTAGATTGTAAGCGGGTTTTAGTTGTCCGTTTCGCATATGATCCTCCTTCATTCGCATAAAAGTAGCGTCTGTATCGGTTTTGGAATAGTAATTTCTATCTTCTAATAATTCTTGCTGTTTTTTATATTTCTCTAAATTATCTGCCCAGTTTTTCTTAGCATAATTCAGTTTCTGACGAACTTTTGAAGCTACTTTTTTATCTTTCAAAACTTCATTGATCTTTTCGATGGTTTGAGTTACTTTTTCAGAATCTACTTCTTTAAAATCAATACTTTCTGTATTTTCAAGCTCGTCTTTGGCAACTGTTTCTGCATAGTTCCAAAGCTCTTCTAATTGCTCTGCAATCCTTTCTTTGTGTTTTTTGACAGCTCTTCCCCAAACAAAAGTATAGCGATTGGCATTGGCTTCTATCTTGGTGCCATCTACAAAAGTGGTTTTCAGACTTACCAAACCTTCCTTTTCCAAAAGAAGAACAATTTGTGTGAAAATAGCTTTAATCTCACCTTTCAATCGTTCACTACGGAACCTGTTTAAGGTGTTATGATCGGGACGGCTCATTGCAGAGAGCCACATAAAATGGATGTTTTCTTTCAAGGCCTGCTCCATTTTGCGGCTTGAATAGATATTGCTTAAATAGCCATAAATCAAAACTTTCAAAAGCATTTTTGGGTGGTAGCAAGATGTTCCGCCAGGTTTGTAGGTTTTAATTAAGCTTTTGATATCCAAGCCATCAATAATGTTTGAAACAATTTTCACAGGATGTCGCTCATCAATCAACTCCGATAAATTGGGAGGAAAAAGCAGATTTTCTTTGGGGGTGTAATCTTTAAAGACTACTTTTGACGTACTTAACACAATGCAAATTAATCAATTTGCAACTATTAGGAAAGCGAAAGCTTTCCTTTTTGCATAAAAAAGGCTATCTCTTTTGAGACAGCCTCTTTGTATTCATATTATTTAAAGAATTTCCATTTGGGAATAATAGCGAGCATTCCGAATCCTGTAAACAGGAAAAGGTTGGTCACATCTGTATATAAGAAGGTAGACAGGTAATAGCTATGCATAAAGAAGTGCAAAACCAATAATACCGGAAACGTAAAGATTCCAATTTTCTTATAAAAAAACATTAAGACAAGACTGAGCATCATCAGGATATCTATAGAAAAAATAACATAAAAATACCACCTCGGAATATTAAGGTAATCATGTTGCAGATATTCATCTACATCAATTCCCAACCCCATGATTGTAAATAACATCAGAGATGCAAATGCTAAAATAAAACCCCATCCTTTCTTTGGATCTTCATCAAAGTAACTGTATTCTTCCATAGCTACAAAAATAAAGAACTTATGAGTAATTTCATAAGTTCTTCTATAAATATTCGTTTACAATTTGATTAGATAGAAATAGCGTTGATCAATCTATTTTTATCGCTTAAGTATTCTTCCATAGAGATCATACTTTCAGTTCTCATTACATCCTGAATATCGTCTATTTGATAGATGATTCTCTTTGCGTCATCAGTATTCTTCGCTCTTACTTTACAGAAAATATTGTATTTTCCAGAAATCACACTCGCTTCAATTACATTAGGAATTGTTGATAATTCCTTCAATACTTCTTGAGTACGGTTTGATTTAGTTAAAAGAATTCCAATGAAGGCTGTAAAGTGATAGTCCAACTTACCATAATCGATATTAAGGGATGATCCCAAAATAATACCTGCATCTTCCATTTTTTTCACTCTTACGTGAATTGTCCCTGCAGAAACATCCATCTGCTTAGCAATTTCAGTAAAAGGCATTCTTGTGTTTTCTACTAAGAAATCAAGAATCTTTTTGTCTATTTCGTCCAGTTGATAGTTCATATTAGTTAAATTACAATTTTCTTAAAAAATCTATGTATTTTTTGCAAATTTATAAAAAATAATTTAACTAAAAAAATTATAACAAAGATTAACAATAATTAACACAGATGATAAAAATCATTAAAATATTCAGATTATTTAACCGATGATTTTACAGAATCTGTTTTTATTCGTTCATTTGCTACTGGTTGGTTTTTATCTTTTTTCTTTCTTTTGAATAAAGAATTAAAGCTTTTACTCCAAACAACACCTCCTCCATAGGCCTGATTTGCAGATCCATTAGTCCCGACACCTAATCCCGATCCTACTCCACCAATATTTGAAGGCTTAGAGTAACCTCTTAGGATTAAACTACCGTCATTCTTTTTAGAGATATCGTATTCTATGGATCCTTCACCAGAAAGATAATTGGTTTCTGTATTTTCAGTTTTGGTTAATGGAATTCCCAGACCGGTCTTCACCTTGATACGCGGAGAAAGTGCAAAACTCACTCCGGCATTAGCTCGATCTCCTACATTAGAGCTCTGATCTCCTTTTACATAATTTAAATCGATCTGGAACTCATTACTCATCGTATTTAAAACTGAACCCAGCTGTTTTAAAAGCATATTATATCCGGAAGATTCCGCTACTCCAGCAAAATCTACTCCCACCCCTCCCGTATTTGAAACATTAAAACTATTAAGTAGTAATACGGAACCAAACTGAAGTACTTTTTCTCCATCCTGACTCATTTTAGCCGCAAGAGTTTCTTTAACCTGGCTGGATACATCTAAAGCAGAAACACCAAGGTCTATCTTCGGGTCAACAAGAGATTGCGTAATATTGGCCTGTAGCAATATACTTATCGGTTGAAGACTACCCATATTCAAATAGTCTCCCGCATTAGAAACCATTCTTACATAGTTTGCTGTAATATTTAGTGCAGGCTTCATGGCATCACCATCCCAACGGATACTACTGCCTTTTTCAATCTGGAAAGTCTTGTTAAGGATCGCTTTGGAGATAAAAGTTCCGTTATCTACCTTATACGTTCCGTTCATAGCAATATTCCCTTGTCTGCTCATCTGGAATTTTAGCCTGTCCGCCTCACCCTTTACCGTAATATTTCCTACATCATCTCCTACCAAAACATTTACAGTCGTTCCTTTATCAACATCCAGACTAAAGTCTATATTCATATTCGCTCCTGTCTTCTTCTTCTCTTCAAGCGTAATCAATCCGTCTTTTCCTTCTTTCAGGAATCTAAGCATCTTAAATTCCTCAACATTAGAAGTAGAACTCGAGTTAAAAGTAAATGTACTTCCGTTAAGTGCCTTCATATTAGGTGTTGAAATACTTAAACCTGATACAGGACCATCCACATATAAATCTCCCTGTCCGTATACCCTTCCCCAGAATAAGTCAAAATCTTTCTGAGTCGTATTCAGCATAAGTAAATTATCTGCCCTCATTACGAGGTTGACCCCCATCGAAGAAAGTGTTTCAAACTGGATAGCTCCTGATATGTTTCCTTTAGAATTTGATCTTCCATCATGAACCTCAATACTATTAAGAATCGCTAAGCCTCTTGTTAAAGGTATTACAGTATCATCAAACGAATAATCTACACCGGTAAACAGAAGCTTTAAACCAAATTCCTTTAAAGCAATGTCTCCACTGTAATCCAGATCTTTAAGAGTACCGCTAATCTTAAGATCCCCGGTTGCTTTTCCTCTTAAATTTCCAAAGATGGTCTGTACAAATTGCTGCGCAAATGAAACATCAAATTCTCGCATGGCAGCTACAAGATCGATTTTCGGTGTAGCAGTATTATTATTTACGGTTCCTGTAACATGTAAATTATTATTTCCGATTACTCCTGCTGAAGTAACCTTAATATCTATATCATAAACATTTAAAGAGAAACTGTTGGTAGCAGAAATGGTAAGATCTCCCATATCATTTCCGTTCATCTTGATATCATCGACAGTTAAGTCTATCAATGGCTGGAGCGTACTCTTATCCATTCGTATCTTCACTGTTCCATTAGCCAGACCTTTAATATCCAGGGAATTTCCTCCGGACTGCATCTCTAATAGCTTTTCAATAGAAAACTCATTAATCTCAGCATCTACATAAAAGTCTTTGGCTGATTTAAACGTAGACTCCTTAATGAACAAGACACTTTTATCGGAATAAATCTTAAGATTTCTAATCTCAAAATCACTTGTTTTTTTCCTATAGGTAATGGAATGATCGAGCTCCGGACTTGTGTCCACAGCCCAGGTAACATCATTAAATTTCATCTCTGTTGGATCAAATTTGAATACATAATCCCCCGAATCATTCGTAGATTGATTGACATTAATGGCATACTCTTTTAAGTTGTCATCCAATGCATCCTCAACACTGCCATGTTTAAACTTAGTCGCCAGGTGTAAAACAGTATTATTCTCATTGCTTCCACTTAAAGTAAGCTCTTTAAGAATGTTTTTATTATATTCTACTTTACTTATTCTGGCATATATCTGTTCATCGAGGTTAGCTGTATTTACCCGTACTATTACACTATCAACCATAGCGCTATCCCTGGTCATATTTTCATGTTCATTAATTTTGTAAGCAGGATTTGCTTCAGCCAAAGCCTTATCGGCTTCGGCAATATCGACTTCCTTATTTATTATATACTTTAATGAAGCAGCCTCCACATTAAGGATCAAATCGTTAGAATTCCCGTCATATTTTCCATCTACATAGGCACCCTGAGGTAACTTTAAATCCGGCATAAAATAACTAACCAACCCCTGCTGAACATCAAAATTCATAATGAAGTTTTGATCTCTGTATAATTTTCTTGGTGGTGGCCCTACTAATATTCTTCCTAATCCGTTCTCCACCATTCCTGTAAGATCTGCCAGGTTATATTTACCGGAAATTTTTCCAGTAACAGCTCCCGGTGCATCGACAGAAATAACCCTTCTTCCATCTTCTATAAAAGTTTTAAGTTTTGCATTTGGAACAACATACTTTTGAGTTGTCGTGGCAAAATTGATATTGTTGGCTTCAACATCTACCGTCAGATCATTAATAGATGACATTGCCATCTTGCCGTTTACCTGTCCGCTTACAATCTGGTTTCCGGGCTTATCTGTGAAATAATTCATATTCAGATAAGTCACATCTGCATTAACGTCCATGGCAATCCTTGAGGTACTGAAATCAATCAATCCTTTTACGGTAGCTTTTGCCTGTTCATCATTCACCGTGATGGTTCCATTATATTTTTTGTGATCCAATAAGCCATCTAAATAAAGATTATTAATTTCTTTATTCATGATTTCAATGCTGGCAATCTGAGATTTTGTAGTCAGTCTCATGGTATTCACATCAAAACTTTGTCCGCTGATATCAAATTTTCCCGAAATCAAACCTACTGACTTATTTTTTGTGATGACCGATGTATTTAAGTCTTTTACCTCTACATAACCGGAATATTTAGGCAGGTTTGTACTATAGTCTGTCAGCGAAAGCTTAGTTATGGTAGCTTGTCCAATCCCTGTTATTAAGCTCCCATTCGGAATATAAACCTGATTAGGATTTACCCTTGCCGCTCCATTATATTTTAACCGTCCGAAATCATCCGCAAAATTCTTCATTTTTCTGGAGATAAATGTAGGCATCATAGCTTTCAGATCCTTATAGGTAAAATCTGTGGAAAGACGATTGGTTTCTATTAAAAAATTTCCTTTCAGAAGATTATTCACCTTCATGGTATTGGTAGCAATATTCACCTCCGGGTTTCTGATAAGAAAGTTATCCAAATGAAATTTATTCAAAGGACCTGTCATTTTCCCGGAAAGATTGAATGGCTTAAAGTTATCCCAATTGGTTACAAAATAACTGATGTCATAACCGCTAAGCTGGCTACCTTGCTCAATATTCATGTCCCAGCGTACTTTATCAGCAAAATCTGCCCATGAACCATGGTTCAGATTAAATTTAATATTTCCTTGTAAAAGGCTATGGTCCGTATTGAATGTTAAATCTTTAAGGGAAAGAAAATCCTCAGTCATCGACAGTTCCGTAGAGAAAGTATCTACTAAATGAGATTTACCCCATCTTGTAGTGACGAAGGAAAAATTATTAATTAATGCTGAGATATCAGCGCCATTAATCTTAACATTGGGAGCTTTTAAATTTACCTTGGTAGCGGTTAACCATTTCCCCGCTTCTCCGGGTGAGTTTTGATTAACGATAGAAACTTTGGAATCAATGATCTGTACGCGAGAGTTTAGCTGAAAAGGAGGCTTTTTAGGATCTCTCTTTTTGCCATTATCAAATAATTGTGTGAATCGGATAAAGTTAGAAATACTATCTCCTTTATAAGTAATTACTTTAACATCCGCGTTCACCATTGTGAGTGAATTAAAGCTCAATGAATTACTTTTTCCTGAAATGGCTCCCACAGCAAGTGATATCCAATCGGAATTGGCCCTGAACACTCTTGCCTTAATAAACTCAAAGCCTTTGTAATCTTTAACTCTCAGCCCTCTGATCGTAACGTTTCCAAAATAATTGACCTCCACACTTTCGGTGGACATATCTGCTTTAAAATCTTTATTGACAATCTGTAATGCCTGATCGGCTGCCCACTGTTTTGTAACAGGAAGGTTAATAATCACAATAACAGCCACAACAAGAGAAAATCCTAACCAGAATAAAATCAACAAAAGTTTTGCCCACCAGGAATAACTGGTAACATCCTTCGCAGCCTGTTTTCCAAACTCATGAGCCGTTTCTACAGGATGCTGAATAGCATCTGAAGCTAATTCTGACGCTTCCTTCACCGTATCCTTTACCCTTCCTTCAACATTTTCAACAGCTTTCTGAACCTGATCACCTAAGTTGTCAGCTACAGATTTTTTATTCTCATTTTCGTTATTATTCTCTAACTTTGCCATTATTATGAGCGAGTCTATAATTTTAGGTATCGAGTCGTCTTGTGACGACACATCAGCAGCTATCATCAGGGGAAATACCATTCTCTCTAATATCGCTGCAAATCAGGCAATTCACAAAGAATATGGTGGTGTAGTTCCTGAATTGGCTTCAAGAGCCCATCAGCAAAACATCATCCCCGTTGTTGAAAAATCTCTGACCCAAGCAAATATACAACAAAATGCGATTTCTGCTATAGGATTTACACGTGGACCAGGACTTTTAGGTTCTCTTCTTGTAGGAACATCCTTTGCTAAGTCGCTGGCTATGAGTTTAGACGTTCCTTTAATCGAGGTAAACCATCTCCAGGCACACATTTTAGCCCATTTTATTGACGATGCAAATCCTATGCCGCCCAAATTTCCATTTTTATGCCTTACCGTAAGTGGTGGCCATACTATGATTGTGTTGGTAAAAGACTATTTCGACATGGAAATCATCGGTAAAACTACGGATGATGCAGCAGGAGAAGCATTTGATAAAATAGGAAAAATTTTCGATCTCGATTATCCTGCAGGTCCTATCATCGACAAACTGGCTAAAGAAGGAAATCCAAATGCCTTTGCATTCAATAAACCGAAGTTGGAAAACTACAACTATTCTTTCAGTGGAATCAAAACTTCTGTACTGTATTTCATTCAAAAAGAAGTAAAGAAAAAACCTGATTTCATTAAGGAAAACCTCAACGATCTATGTGCTTCTGTTCAAAAGTCTATTATTGAGATTTTAATGAACAAACTTGAAAAAGCAGCAAAAGAATTAAACATCAAAGAAGTGGCTATTGCCGGTGGCGTGTCCGCTAATTCAGCATTGCGAAAAGTAATGCAGGACAACCATGAAAGACTGGGCTGGAATATTTATATTCCAAAATTTGAATACACCACTGATAACGCTGCAATGATTGCCATGGTAGCCCAACTAAAATTTGAAAGAGGAGAGTTTACGGATTTAAGAACTAGCGCTACTTCGAAGTATGATTTATAGAATACACTAAAAGCAAAAAGGCTAAAAAGCTGAATTGCTAAATTGCACAGAGATAAACAAAATGATGAAAAAAAATGCATACTTTCTATTTTGAAAAACTGGTTGTCTGGAATAATGCTAGAATATTGGTTAAGGAAATTTATATGATTACCGGTACCTTTCCTGATGATGAAAGATTTGGAATTACCAATCAGATCCGGAGGGCAAGTACTAGCATAACAGCAAATATTGCAGAAGGAATGTCTAGACAAACTGACAAAGAAAAATCACGGTTTATAAATATCTCATTTAGTAGCTGTATTGAAGTCATCAATTTTCTAATTATTTCAAATGATTTAGGTTTTTTAGATGACAGGAATTATGAGCAATTACGAATGAGAACAGAAAGCATTTCAAATCAACTTAATGCTTTACATAAAATATTAAATAAAATAGTATAAGCTATTTAGCAAATTTGCCCTTTTGCCTTTTTGCTATTTCATTTTAAACACGTTATGAAATTATTTTACGGAGACATAGAAAACAATAAAGTGATCATCAATGATGATGAACAACAGCATATTTTAAAGGTTCTCAGGATGAAAAACGGGGAAGAAATCCATGTAACAGATGGAAAAGGTAACCTTGCATCCGGAAAATTGGTTTTAGAGGGGAAAAAAGCCAGTCTGGATATTGTGGAAATAAAGACCGCTCTCCCGGATTTTAATCCAAAGCTACATATTGCTATCGCTCCTACCAAAAATATTGACCGAATCGAGTTTTTCGTAGAAAAGGCTATAGAAATGGGTATTTCCGAAATCACTTTTTTGACAACAGAAAAAACAGAACGTAAAAATCTGAATACAGATAAAATCAGAAAACAAGGTATTGCTGCTTCTAAGCAAAGTCTTAGATTCCACTTCCCAGTTATACATGATCCTGTAAAATTATCCGACTTTCTTAAAAATATCAATCCGGAAAATACTTTTGTAGCTCATTGCCATGAAAATCTGGAAAGAATCGCACTGAATGATATTCCGAAATCTGATCAATATACTTTTCTTATCGGTCCTGAAGGAGATTTCTCTGAAAAAGAAATTCAATATCTGGCAGACCATAAGGTGAGAGCTACCTCTCTTGGAAACCAAAGATTGAGAACGGAAACAGCGGGAATATTTGTAGCTTCCTGGAATTATCTTAACCTAAAGTAACCTGAGATTCTGTGTTAATACCCATAAGTACGCAATATTTGTCATTCCGAGGAATCGAGGAATCTCACAGATTCTTTATTCCACTCCGTTTTGTTCAGAAACCGAAGGTTCGACGTAGTCAATGACAAAGATTGTGTTTAGCCTGAATTAATCACTGACAGAAAACATCTGCAGGATCATAAAAGATTCAGCCCTTGCTGAGTGAAACGCCTTTGCGACCCTAAAAAACAGATTCCTTTTAAAATCCTTTGCGACCTTGCGCTTAACTCCCTATGTTGAGATTCCTTCATTCCGCTGCGCTTCATTCTGAAATCGAAGATTAGACGTAGTCAATGACAAACTGCATGGTTATTCGTTCGGGCCGAGATTATGCCGAAACAGATATTCCTCTATCTGCCCTTTGTCATAAAAAGAGGCCGTAAAAGATGGTATGGAAAGAAAATAACAATCAGAAAGTAATTCGCATTTTCGAAATCCGCCAGAACAAACATGGTGGTATATGCATGAAAAATATAGAGGAAAATTAAAAAGAAAGTAAGCAGTTTCCTGTTAAAAGCTCCCAGAAAGCAAAAGAATTGAGTTAGAATTCCAAGCACTGTGATGACTACCCAAAAATTTTCATAAGCATAAATGTTCTTGAACGATTCAGGAATCGCCATGTCTGCCATCCAGTAATTATCATAGGTATTTAGCTTTGCTGCGTTTTTATCGAGCCATGTCAGCTTATCAGTATGCTTAACCACGTTCTTTATCGTTCCAAGGATCTTACTCATCCCTGCTAAAGTATAGGTCATCAAAATTCCCAGATAAAAATATTGAACTAGTTTATAATCTTTATCCTCAAGCTTTCGAGGTAGTAAAAAGATGGTGAGGAAAAATCCGAGAATGATTATGTGCCCATCATGGTGAACCCCAAAATTAGCTGAAATGGGTAAATTAATGATCGCAACTAATAGAAATATAAAGACATTGAGTATATAGGAGGGTTTAAAAATCGTAATGATAAGAAGACTTGCGCAAGCTACTAGAAAGCCTGCAAAAACAAAAGTACTTGGAAACTCAGGAAATATTAGTTTTTCCATCCAAAAAACAGGTTCATAAATAGTCGCTGGCCTCTCTTTTAATTTAATGAATGTCAAATATTGTGCAACAAGCCAATACAAACCGAAAAGCCTTAAAATATAATAAGCAACCTTATAATTAAATACAGTAAGTTGAGGGTATTTCATTACAGTTTTATGATCAGTTTTTTATTAATGTTCATCTTCGTCTCACCAATTTCCTTAGGATTATACGTTTCCTTATAAAGTAGATATCCCTCGTATTTTGGTTCTGTATCTTTAGCAAAGGCAAGCAGTTTTACTCTACTACCTTCTCTATTATCATTTTCCTCTATTTTTTTTCCATAAGTCCCAACAATCACGGCTTTATCATTCGCTTCGTAGCTGTAGGCAGGTGTATTTGTAATTCGTACAGTATCACGATCCCTTATTCCATACAATCTATATTGTTCCTCACTACCTTCTCCTCCACTGGGCACAGCAAATAACTTCCAGCTGTAAAACGGATACATTTCCTTATAGCCCTTCTCCATAATAGCAAGGCTGATAAGCGACATCACAAACGAAAAGATAAATAAGTGTTTGGTATATTTTTTCATCAGACGAAGAATTTTACGTTTTTAAATACTGCTCCAGGATTTGATTACCACTTCTTATTGAATTAACAGCCCATCGGATTTTCATCTGCAAAAGTTTTTCTTCATTAAGTTTATATTCAATACCCGATTTAAGAAGCTTTTGCTTTAATTCATACATACATATTCCGGCGGCCACTGATACATTAAAACTTTTAGTAAAACCATACATAGGAATAGCCAATGTTTCATCTGCAAAGTCAAGTACTTCCTCCGAAACACCTTCCAGCTCTGTACCAAAAACCAAAGCAATGGGTTCTGTAATTTCATAATCAGGAAGCATAGCCGCATTCTTTTCCGGGGAAACTGCCAGAATCTTATACCCTTCATTTTTAATTTCCTGAAGTGATGAAATAGTTTTGGGCATTTTTTTCACTTCCACCCATGTTTCAGCTCCTTTTGTTACGGTAAGATTAGGGTTAAAAACATTTTCCTCTTCCATTGCTACTACTTTATGAAACCCGCAAGCCTCAACAGACCTTACGATTGCAGCTGCATTTCTAAACTGATAAATATCCTCCATTACAGGAAGTACAAAATCAGAGCTATCTTGAGAAAAGTGCTCTATTTTTCTTAATCTTTCGTCTGTTAAGAACTGCTTTAAATATTCAAAAGTTTGTGCTACATCTTTCATCTGCATTAGTGTTTCCTTTTTTTATAGCTCGATGTAACGCTAACAATTATAACCAGATTTTTATAAAATTTTTCCATAAGCGTTTCATTCATTTTCAAATCTTTGCAAATTAACGTAATTTTGAGATTATAAACCTGAAGCAGATTCAACTTCTTAACAAAAAGTAATACATGAAACGAAAAGTTCTGTTGATATATACCGGTGGTACGATTGGTATGGAAAAAGACTATGAAACCGGAAGCCTTCGCGCATTTGATTTTGGAAATATTTTTGAGAAAATGCCTGAAATGAAATTAATGGAATGTGAAGTTTTTGTACATCCTTTTGCTAAACCGCTTGACTCTTCAGACATGGGACCAGAGGAATGGAAAATTATTGCTCATTATATCCATAAGAATTATGATCAATATGACGGGTTCCTGGTTCTTCATGGTACTGACACCATGTCTTATACCGCTTCTGCACTAAGCTTTATGCTAAAAGGGCTAAAGAAACCAGTGATCTTTACCGGATCTCAACTGCCGATAGGAGACTTAAGAACTGATGCTAAAGAAAACCTTTTAACAAGTTTATATTACGCAAGCTTGTATGAAAATGATGAAGCTGTTATTCAAGAGGTTGCTATCTATTTTGAATATAAATTGCTAAGAGGAAACAGAACATTGAAGTATTCTGCCGAATATTTTGATGCTTATGCAAGCCCCAACTACCCTATTCTCGGTCAATCAGGAGTTCATCTCAATATTATAAAGGATAACCTGCATCGATGCGAACCCAATGTAGACTTTCATGTTGACGACCATATTTCTGAAGATATTTTATTCTGGAGAATTTTTCCGGGAATGCATCTGAGCCATTTCAAAGAAATTCCTAAAATGAAAGTCCTTATTCTTCAGGTTTTTGGATCTGGTACTATTTTCAGCAGTGAAAAAACGCAACAAACTCTCCAGGAAATCCGAAATAACGGAACTGAAATCGTAGTGGTAAGCCAGTGTATTTCGGGTGGTATCTCGTTTGGAAAATACGAAAACAGTAATATTTTCTCAAGGATAGGCGCCATAAGCGGTAAGGATATGACAGCGGAAACTGCGATTACTAAAGCAATGCATTTGGTAGGCAATCCAAATTACTCTGGAAATTTTGCTGACAACTTTTCTAAGAGTTTATGTGGGGAAATTACAGACTAATTCATTTAATTATTTGTTAATTCAAGAAAATACATTACTTTTGCAATCTCGAAATAGAGAGGTGTCCGAGTGGTTGAAGGAGCTACCCTGGAAAGGTAGTATACGGGTAACTGTATCGAGGGTTCGAATCCCTTCCTCTCTGCAAAATAACGCACTGTAAATCAGTGCGTTATTTATTTTTACACAGTAATATTATTGTCCTATATTTTTTTTCATAGCTTTATATAAGTACAAAATAGGTACTAAATACTCATTTTTTACATTATTTTTACACAACAAATATTACTATGAAAATCAGGTTTTACATTGACAAACCATTGACAACAAAGAAGGCCATCCATTAGAATTACATGTATATTTACATATCTTCCAAAGATTGAAAGTATCCATTTACAGAATATTCTTCACATACAAAGGATTGGGATTTCAACAAAGAGGAACCAAAGAAATGCCATCCATTATATAATGCCATCTACGATTACCTTCTAAAAAATCCAAGAAAAATTATTAAATTATTAAATTCTCGAGAATCTAAAAACGCATTAGCAAATTGAAAACTACGTAATAGGCAACTCCGAAAGTTTATATGAGTTTGGGGAACTTAGAATAAAAGAACTGCAAGAACATAAGATTAATAGTTCGAAGACCGATGTTAAAAAGTGGAAGCAGCACAGAAAAGTATATTAATAATCTGAATGTTTTTAAGGGCCTATAAAAAGAATCTTTCCTTTTCAGAAATTTCACTCATTTATATTGTGATGAAGCATTTTTGATTTCTAATATTATGAATACAGAAAAGTGGCTCAATAAGGAATTAAGAGACAAAAATCCCCAATAAAAAGCCCATCCGAAGAAGGGCGTAAAAAAATTTGCAATTTATTTCAAAGGTGATAAAAAACTCAAATTTATCGAGAAGTGTTATTATATATATGAATGATCTCCTCGATGTTATTATAAGTAAAATCTTTATTACTTTTTAATGCGGCCAAAACAACTGGACTATCTGCAAGATAGGTTTTCAATTGATTTATGAATTTGCTTTTTTTACTTTCTAAGCGCACATACATTTTTTCTTTATCTCTTTTTACGAAATAAAAAGTTCTAACTTTTTTGAGATATCCTGATAAACTACTCCCCTCACTACCCGAAAGATCTGCTACAGAAGATGAAATTTTATGAACCTTATCTCTTGAAGACAATGCCAGCGTAACCTTGTAGAGCTTTACATTCCCAGTATCTAAAATTTTAGCAAAAGCCCTGTTTATAACTCTTTTTCGCATAAAAACCACAAAATTAATATTTTCAATAGTTTGAAACCGATTATCTCCCATTTTAAAACTACTACATTTTGCAACATTTATACTCACTGGTTTTTCACCAAGTTCCTTTTTAAACAAAAAGTTCTCACAGTCAGACTCATTAAATGATATTAGTCCTTCAACTTTATGCTGTGCCGAATCAATAAAATAACCATGGAGGTATTTATTTTTATCCCCAAATACATGCCCCTTATAAGTATGAGGTAAAAAAGAATAAAATAATATAAGACAAAAAAATAAGCTTAATATTTTCATTTTTTATTGAAATTTTATGTTATTTGATTCTTAGAGCCTATTAAAACAAATCACTCTTGAAAAACCATTATTGATATGTTTTCAAGATTGACATTTGCATGATCAGCAAAGTCTAATTTGATTTCAATTTTATTATCTTTCATTGCAATCGTAAAATTAATATTATTTCATTACCAAGAAAATTTTTAATCCATAAATAATAAAAAAGTCAAAAATTTCCTAATACCACTATGTTTGGGCCGAATTTCTACGCTAACAACATATCTTGACGTATAATATATATATTTGCACTTCAAATCTACTTTTAAAATGATTACAATGTAAAAAAGGTGAAAAATAAAATTTACAAATATTTACAAAAAATATGGTTTTTACATCTTTTTTACAAACAACCAAACAAAAATTAGCCACACAACTCTAATTTACAATTCTTTATAAACAATACTCTCTACCCTGGAAAAGTAGTATACAGGTAACTTTAATGAGGGTTCGAATCCCTTCCTCTCTGCAAAAACAATTGATTATCAATTAAAACATTCACACCCAATAAATTGGGTTTTTTTTTTATAAATTAATCATAAAAAATAATGTAACATAAAAAAACGACTTCTATAGTAGAAGCCGTTTTTTTAATATTTTTCTTGAGAATTATTTTTTCAGATCTGCTTTTACATCTTTATAACCATCTGAAACTGCATCTGCACCTTTTACAGCGGTCTTTTTAACACTTTTCGCACCTTTGGTTGCCGTTTTACCAACCCATTTCGTGCCTTTTTTAACACCTTTTTTTGTAGCTTTTGCTCCCTTTTTAGTTTTATCTCCAACCCATTCTGCACCATCTTTCACTCCCTCTCCTGTTGCTTTTGCTCCTTTTTCAATCGCAGTACCAACATTTTTTGCTTCTTTTTTTACAGTTTCCTGAGCATTAATAGCTGTTGCAAATAAACCAAAAGCTAATAAGGCAAATAACTTCTTTTTCATATTTTTATTTTTAAAATTAATTTAATAAATATAACATAAAACAAGCCAAATGTGTACGACCAAAAAAGATTAATGAAAATAATTTAATCAAATTGAAGAGATAACACATGACAAACAAGGCTTTGCTTGGGTTCAGGAGAATGCAGTCTGCTCAAAACTCTTGCAATTTTTATTGATCGGAAAGCTTGATACTATATTTTGGTTTACTTTTAATTGTCATGTCTAATACAATGTCATAAAACCCATCTTCTTTAATATTGATGTTGTAGCCATCATAGCATAAACTTTCATCATCATTGTTTAAAGCCAAACTGTTACCCCAATCACTATTTAATCTAAATCTTAATTCTCCAGTTTTTAATTTATAATTTTTGAGATAATAAAAATCGGGATTATCTTTTCTTGTTTGTAAGATAATGTCTTTTCCGTCCCAACCACTTGGTGTTGCATTGCCTATAATTCCCCAAGGAAAAGTATTAGATATTTTTTCAGCATTCTTCACACCCATAGGATTACTTACTGTAATGGATTTTACTTTTCCTGTTTGATCAGTATTAAAATTAAAAGTATTGTTTTCGTAAATTTTATAGAACGTTTTTGTAACAGGGTTCAGTGGTATTCTCGGAATAATATCTCCATTGATTATAACCATTCCATCAATAATATTTACATAAAAAGTCGCCTCAGGTGAAGAATATATTCCTTCAATACCATATAAATCTTCTTTATTTACTTTACCAATTGTAGTTTTCTTATAAGGTTTGTTATATACAATACTTGTAATATCTTCACTGATTTTGTCACCGGGAATCATCTCGGAATTTATTAATACAATTATTGCAATATCCTGTTCTACATCTCTTATAAACCTACATCTATAACCAGGACCACCTCCACTATGACCAACTAAAACTTTATCCAAATTTGGTGTCTTATAAATTTCCTGCCCAAAACCATAGCGCTCGTTTAAATAAGGAGTGTACATATTTTTAACCACATTTGCTTCTAAAATCTGTCCCTTATAAAATGCTTCACTAAATTTATACAAATCCTCAACGGTAGAATACATTGCTCCTGCTGCAAAAGGATGGTCTGTTTTAAAACGTAGCGCTTCATTAGAATTTTCTCCTGACATAAATTCATAACCAAACGCTTTATTCTCATTTTCCAATTGGTTGAAATGAAAGCCACTATGAGTCATTTTTAAAGGTTTCAAAATAAACTCTTCAATAGCTTGGTCATATTCTATGCCTGTTACTTTTTTGATGATATAGCCCAATAAATAATAGTTTGAATTGGAATAATTCCAACCTTTACCTGGAGAAAAATCCAAAGGTTTTCTAGTAAGGCATTTTAATAAAGTTTCTTCGTTTACAGTATATTCAGACCCCTCTGCTTCCTGTGGAATTCCGGAAGTATGTGATAACATATTTTTTATGGTAATACTATCTCCTTTTGGAAATTTGGGATAATACTTTGAAAGTTTATCATCTAGGGAGAGCTTACCTTGTTGTTCCAATTTTAGAATAACTGCGGCCGTGAAAATTTTTGTGGTAGAATAAATACGATATAAACTATTGTTTGTATTATTTTCTTTTTTGGGAGCATTTCTATATCCATAACTTTTTTCAAAAATTATCTTTCCTTTTTCAGCAACTAGTACGGAACCATTGAACTGATAGGCTTTTTCGTAGGTAGTTAATAATTCATCTATTTGTCTGCTCTTTTGGGAATAAACAGAATTACCTGCGAAAATTAAAAGCAAAGCGACTAAAAGGTGTTTCATAATTTTTGTTATCGTTGATATGTATAGTTTGTTTGGATAAAATTATAGGCAACTCAAAAAATACAGACAGTGTGTACATTTTGAATATTTCAAGCAATATTAATGAATTTCAAAGCACCAAACAAAACTTGATTTACATCCATTAGGGACTCTCTGAATTTCAATGAGAAAATTTAGCTGTGTAATATCTTCAAAATGAAAAAAGATGTAGCTGAAGCTGCATCTTTTATCTGTAATACTATTTTTATTTCCCTGTTCATCATAAGTTCAAACAAAAACTGCATTTCTGAATCGTGAGTGACTTCCTCCTTCTCTAAAAAATAAAACACTGAAAATCAGTGCTTTATTTTTAATATTTCAATATTGTAAATAATATATTTACACAAGTATCTTATAAACGGCTGACCGTTAATTGGTACGTTTTAGCCACATTCCCATTATTAGTAATAGTATACGAATCAGCGGTTGTTTTCATAACAGTAAAGTCAAATTGCGTACCTGTCCCTCCATCTCCACAGTTGGTAATATTAGGAAAAACTACACTCCATGTTCCGGAAGTATTAGCAGAAGGAGCAATAGGGGCAATTGTTGGATTCCCTATTTTATCCCTTGCAACTCCCGATACATATCCCAGAGACAAACCATTATATACAAAGGTTGTAATCATAGATCTTGCACATCCATTTGTAGATTTTACAATGAAAAGACCCGTCGCTATATTCACGGTTGAAGGTACGGTTACTGTTGCACTCGCTGCGGGAGCTACTGTTACACTTTCAGTATAGCTATAAGAAGTTGCAACTACATCACTGGTAGTCAAATCTCTTGTCAGTATATCATAACTGGCAGGTACTTGTCTGATAAGATTCCGAATTCGAAGACTTTGATTCTTAGCATCCACATCCAACGATCTTTGAGGACTGGCATTACCAATACCTACATTCCCGGTAGCAGTTACTACAAAATCGTTTGCCTCTTGAGCAGCGGTTGGTGCACCAGTAGCAGCATTATCCTTTGCACCATCAACATGTAAAACGGCCTGAGGATTGGTTGTTCCAATTCCAACTTGCGAATAATAGGATACTGATAAACATAAACAGTAGAAAATAATTGATTTTTTCATAATTTGATTGGTATTTAAGATTAATATATTATTATGATTTAATGACAAATAACTTGAATGAAAAAAAAACAAATTGTAGTACAACCTAATTCAACTGCTCTATATCTTAATAAGAATAATATCAATGATATACTCAAAGATATGAAAAAAAATCATCTGAAATTCATTATAAAAAAAGATAATAGACTAACATCTTTTCTATTGATTATTTCACTTATATAGAATACAAAAACACATTATCCACTCCTTTTTTAGAAGTAAATTTTTAAGCAATTTCACAAAATTTAATTAAATTGTATACCAGAACTCTTACCATCTATGATTTTACAAAAAATAGCTGTTGCTACTTTTAGTTTCATTTATGTCATTTCGGCGGCACAAAGTGACAAGAAAAAAATGTCAAAACTTATTCGGGATGAATTTGAATTTGCAGATAAGCAATACAAATATCTGATGAAATCTATTCCACCGGATAAAATGCCACAATCTTATAACGCTTCTACGCAGAAAGTTAGTACTAGAGATATTACCTGGTGGTGTTCGGGGTTTTATCCTGGTTCATTATGGTTAATTTACGAACAGACTAACGATCCGGAAATAAAAAGAGAAGCGGAACGGGTTTTAAGAATAATAGAGCCAAATAAAACATTTACAAAAGACCATGATCTTGGTTTTATGATGTTCACTAGCTTTGGTAACGCATACAGAATTACAAAAGACCCTGCTTATAAAGAAATTATCATCACTTCTGCAGAGTCTCTATCTACGAGATTCAAACCCGGAATGCAAGCTATTTTGTCTTGGGATAAAATGGCAGATTTCAAAGGTCCGGTGATCATTGATAATATGATGAATCTTGAGATGCTGATATGGGCAGCAAAAAATGGCGGGAATAAAAAGACCGAAGAAATAGCCATCGCCCATGCCAATACCACGATAAAAAATCATTTCCGTTCTGACTACAGTTCTTATCATGTGATTGATTACAACATAAATACGGGTGAGGTTTTAGGAAAGAAAACTTTTCAAGGTTATTCTGATTCGTCTGCATGGGCAAGAGGGCAAGGATGGGCATTGTATGGCTACACGATGATGTACCGGTTTACAAAAGATGAAAAGTATTTAAACCAAGCTCGCCATATTGCAAAATTTATCTTAAATAATCCGACTCTACCAAAGGATAAAATTCCATATTGGGACTTCAATGATCCAAAAATCCCAGACGTTCCACATGATGCTTCTGCTGCGGCCATTATAGCCTCTGCATTATTAGAATTGGGACAATATGTAAAAACAGAAGAAAAGGAAGAATATGTATATAATGCCCAGCAAATACTTGTAAATTTATCTGGAGAGCAATATCAGGCACAACCGGGAGAAAACGGAGGATTTCTTCTGAAACACAGCACAGGAGGACTCCCTCTTAATTCAGAAATTGATGTTCCTCTTATTTATGCAGATTATTATTTTCTGGAAGCATTGAAAAGATATAAAGACTGGTATTTATAAATTGAAATTAATGAAAATTATCCGATGGGGCCTGATAATGATAGGTATAACGTCATTGTTTGATGCCCAACAACCCACTCTATTATTGAAACTGGAGCTTAAAAATAGTTTAAGTATTTCGCGAAATTTACAATCTGTAGAGATTCCTTATCATAAAGTGAAGGTACTTTCTGGTAAAAATTTCAGTATTACTGAAGTTTCTACAAAAAATGAAATTCCCTACCAATGGCTTGCGAATGGAAACCTTCTTATTCAGGAAGATTTTAATACTAGGGAAACAAAAAAAATAGAGTTTTATCAGACACCATCAAAATCTTTCGCGTCTAAAGTGTATGGAAGATTTGTCCCGGAACGTTTGGGAGATTTTGCCTGGGAAAATGATAAGATTGCCTTCCGTATGTATGGTAAAGAATTGGAAAAAGTTCCTGAACAAAATGGTTGGGGAATGGATGCCTGGGCTAAAAGATCCAATAGAATGGTGATCAACGAATGGTATAAACGTAATAATTATCACCAGGATAATGGGGATGGCTTAGACTTTTTTCAGGTTGGAAATACTTTAGGAGCAGGCGACATTCTACCTTTCATCAATGAAAATTTTGTGTATCTTGGTAACTACATGTCCTATAAAATTATAGAAGAGGGACCACTTCGCTTTACATTTGAGCTTAGCTATTCTGAGGTAAAAAAAGATGGTTATGAAATTATGGCCGTCAAAAGACTTAGTCTGGACGCAGGTTCTCAACTTAACAAATCAGTAGTTACCTATCAATTTTCAGGTAGAAAAACACTTCCTGTCTTTGCAGGTATTGTTCACTGGAATGGCAAAGGTGAAAAAACATTGGACCAGGATAACCACTTAGCTGTTTACTGGCCTGAAAATTCAAAAAGTGGAATTGTTGGGACCGCGATTCTTTTCCCTAATACAGATTATCCTATTGTGGATAAACAAAAACACTTGGGCTCGGAAATCAACTTAAAAAATAAACAACCTGTTGTTTTCTATGCCGGTGCTGTATGGAATCAGCCAGGAGAAATCACCTCTCAAAAAGATTGGCAAAAATATCTACAGGAGTTTTCTTTAAAGCTAAAATATCCTATCCAAATCTCTAAGTACAAAAAACAAAATCCTGATCAATGACCAGGATTTACCTGTTCGAAAAATAGCAAAATATTAATCGAACCATAATTGAGTTATAATGAATGTTCTGGTGTCTTTTGTCGTATTAATTACACATTGTAAGAAACTGATGGCTCATTTGCACTTTGAATCTCGCATCTGATTTTAGCTTACTATAAATCGTATTTTCTATGGAGTGCACAGATCTTAATTTCTGATCGATAAAATCCGCAATTTGAGCAACAGAAAATATAAAATCCCTGTATACTGCAATATCAACAGTCTGTCCATAGCAAGGCAAATACGCTTTTAAAAAGGAGATTGTCCGCTGATGCAGATTATAATTCACACAATAACCAGCTCCTTCTTTAGAAGTAATAATTTCATAATTATTGATATAATCAAGAATATTTTCGCTTTTTGGAGACATCTCATTTTTGATAAAATGACGATTAATTTTATCCAGAACATGCTGGGCATATTCCATCATGGTAATGCTTTTCCATTCAAAAACATGATTCATACTGCTTTTATTGTCCTTCTGCCTTTTTCCATTATCGCAACTTGTACAAAAAGATAAACCTATTTTTTCATAATAAGGGAAAAAACAATTTTTGATTCGAATAGAAGCATCAGCCTGAATTCTGTCATTTGCAAAATTATAATACAAATATGGACGATATATATCTGCCACATTTTTCAGAAAATCAGTTTCACTGGTATTGTGATACTCTTCAAACCATTTTTCAAGGTTATCGTAATAATGCGTAACAAAATCTTTATAATTTAAGTAAAACGGGAATTCCATAGCTTTATATTTTGATGAGACAAAGCTATTTCAGTAATGCGACAAAACTCGACGTGTTATTTTTATTTATTGAAAGATTGAATGATTAAAAAATTTAAAGATTAGAAAAGAATCCAGTGTAAGGATGAATGATAACACCATCTCATTACTTATTACTTATTACTTATTACTTATCATAATTCCTCATTATATACTCAAAGTAAAGAATCATTTTCATATAGTTTTCTATACTGATATATTCATTAGTACTGTGAATACTCTGTTTTTCTGCATCAGTGATCTTTATTGGCATAAATCTGTAGATATTCTTACTTACAATTTGGTATTTATAAGCATCTGTTCCAGCCATTGTAAGATAGGGTGTCGTAACCGCATTCGGGTAAATTTGTTTGATCCCCTGCTGAATTAATTGGTATGCCTTAACATTTGTAGGTGATACAGCAGATGCTTCCCTTGTATTATCAATTTCTTCAACTTCAACATCAAAACCTTTTGTTGCTTTTTTGATATGTTCTCTGATATCTTTAACAGAATCTCCTGAAAGAAGTCTGAAATTAACAACAAACTCAACTTCCGGAGAAAGCACATTCGTTCCATCGCTACCTTTCATCATCGTAAGGGCTGTCGTTGAACGTATTAATGCATTAGTAGAATTATTTTTAGCCAACTGGGAAAGTAATACAGATTTTAAAAGCCATTGATTGGAAATAGCAAGCCTGTTTACAAAAGGCATTGTTCCACCAATATTATCAAAAAACTCTTTTATAAGAGGTGTAATCTTTGGCTTCATCTGATCTTCTTCTAACCGCTGCATAATAACTGCAGCTTTACCAATAGCACTTTGCATCGGAGGCATGGAAGAGTGTCCCCCCAAACCTTTTACTTTTATTTTAGCTGAAAGAAATCCTTTTTCGGCACAGCCTATCACCGCAACATCAGAATCAATCCCTTTGATACTCCCTTTTTCTAATATCAGCCCTCCTTCATCATATACCGCATCAAACTTTAATCCTTTTTTCTTAAAAAACTGGGCGATCTGCATGGCTCCCTTTCTTCCACCTACTTCCTCATCAAATCCAAATGCCAGATAAATATCCCGTTGAGGAATAGATCCGCTTTTTATCATATTGGTCATAGATTCCATTAAAGAAAATAACATCCCCTTCATGTCTATTGATCCTCTTCCATAAATTCTGCCATCGGCAACTGCTCCGGAAAAAGGGGCAAAATCCCAATCTTCAGCTACTTTCTTTACCGCGGGCAGTGCTTTATCATCAGGTCTGAAAATACCCTCTTCTTTATTTTTGACATCAGCATCACCAGGAGCGACAACATCCATATGTGAAAGAAAAACAATAGGTTCAAGAGCTGCATTACTCCCTTTTAGTCTGAAAACCAGACCGTACTTATTGATTTCGTAATTTTCCGTGTTTTGGTAGATTAAGGGATAGGAGTTCTTAAGATATTCTTTAAATTGATCAAACGGAGCATAATCAAAATTACCGAGATCACCTGCTGATACTGTAGGAATTTTAATTCCATCTGATAATCTTTGAACAGCAGCATTATCTTTCACCCATTTTACGTCAGCCTGTGATCCTTGTTCATTTTTCTTGAAAGGATAAGTAAAAGTTCTGATCAGCAATACAGCGGCTAAAATAATTAAGATACCCAGGATAATTAAAAGAATTCTTTTCATGGTGATTGTATTTTTACATGGTAATTTTCAATAATAAATATAATAAACATATCTCTATTAAAAAATTCCAAAATAAAAATCTATGTAAAAAAACCTTTTATGCCGGGTTTAATCCTGAAAAATTATTCTTACTATCCAGTTCCTGTTTTCTTTTTCTTACAAAATCAGTTGGGCGTATACCATTAATTTCGTAAAACAAATCTGAAAAATTTTGTCTTGAAGCAATTCCGCATTCCTTAGCCAATGTTTCAATCCTGTATTTAAGATATTCTTTATTTTCGAATAGCAACACAGTGATATAATTGATTCTCAATTCACTGAGATATTTATTAAAATTCATCCCTTTACAATCATTAATGACCTGAGAAAGGTAATTGGAATTGGTTCCCAACTGGCTGGCCAACTTATTAATGGTAAGCCCTTTTTGGATAAATTCTTTTTTATCTTCAAATGATTTTAATTTTCTCAGCAATTCTTCTACTTTTCCTTCGTCCAGTCCAGATTTTTTTTCTTCTACAATTGGGAAAGGCTTTTCAGCCGTTAAGCTGTGTTGTACTGCAAATCTTTCTTCCAGCAACAGGTACTTCTTCTGGATATCTTTTTCTTTTCTGTACCTTACAATTAACAGAATAGTTAACGCTATTGCCAATATAATTAACCCCACGATAATAAAGGTTCCCCAGGAATTTGCTTTTTCTAATTCTTTTTTTTCTTCTAATAAAGTCTTAGTATCATATTCTTTATGAATTCTCGGCGACAGGTAGACAAAATCTTTTGCGATGACACTATCTGCTTTTAATAGCTGGCTTGTATAATATAATTGTTGCTTTTCATCATCTCTCTGTTTAAAATGATTGATTAAAATTTCATAATTCCCCCTTAGTTCAGGAAGGATAAATTGATGCTTTTGAAAGATTGAATCTACCTTTCTAAAATAATTAATTGATTCTTTATCATTTTTCAGGCCAAGATAACTTTTGCCTATATAAAAATAGTTCACGGAAAGCCAGGCAAAATCCCCGCTTTTTTTAATAGGCTCTATTGAACGTTCCAAAAAATCGGCCGCTAATTGAAATTCATTTTTTTTATAATCTGAAATCCCTTTGGATAGAAGGAAATATCCTTTTTCCTGAGCGTAATCAGCATTATCCCTTGTTTCCTCAAGCCCTTTTTGTATGGCAGAATCTGCTTCTTTTATCTTTCCTAAATTCTGATAGCAGACAATCAACTGTCTTAAGCTATTGAGATATCCTTTTTTATTATTGTAAATCTCATTAGGATGAAGATTCGATTTTGCTTTAGGAAGGTAGTAAGCGATACACTGCTTAAAAAGATCAGATGCCTCTTCGTAATATCCCAAATAACTTTTTACAACCCCTATATGATATAAATTCTGGAATCTCAAAAAATCATTTTTAGTGTCTTTTGAATACTCATACGCCAAAAGATATTCATTAAGTGCGGCCTGGTATCTTTTATAATGATAATAATAAATAACGCCCTTTTCAATATATGCACTGCTTACTAAATCTTTATTTTCAGATAATTTTGCAGCTTCTATCATGCTATCCGCATAAGCCAGCTTTCTTTCATTTGATGATGAATAAAAGACCCCATCCTTATATCCCTGAACCAACTTCTCGTAGTCCTTCTCATCTTTAGCTTTACTAACATACGATTGAACATAAGGAAATGCATTGGTATCATTTTCTTCAAAATTTTCGTATTTCATCCTCAATTTGTAATACTCACTGTATCCTTCCTGGGAAAAGAAAAGTTTAAAAATTACTAAAGAGAATATAAAAATCAGTTTTTTGATCACATTTAATGATTATAGAGGGAACATTTCTGTATCAAAAATACATAAA
Organism: Chryseobacterium piperi; assembly: GCF_002285635.2. Lineage (NCBI taxonomy): Bacteria > Pseudomonadati > Bacteroidota > Flavobacteriia > Flavobacteriales > Weeksellaceae > Chryseobacterium > Chryseobacterium piperi. The sequence continues at coordinate 2,290,743 of NZ_CP023049.2, forward strand.
ATCATTTAAACTCTGTCAAACTATAATGAATTATTATTCACAGTTCCATAATTCGAAAATACAAGTTTAAATACCTGATCATCAACATATTAAAATAGTCCTAATTCATGAATTAGGACGTCTCAATTTCCGAATAATGACCACATATGTTTTTTTATATCATATTATGCCTATAATTTCGGAGTCAGAATTCTGAACAATAAACCTGGCCGGGATAACCTTTAACTCTGAAAATTTATGAAAAAGATTATCTCATTAAAAACATTTTCAATAGTAGCTTTATTAGCAATCTCAACGATGTTGGGATCTTGCAGACAAGATGATGAAAGTGATTTTCAAAAAACAGAAACCAGTTCTATTAGTAAAGTAAATAACAGCTATCAATCAAAAGCTAGTGTTTCCATGGATCTTAATGAATCAGATCCGCCTGTGAAAAATGGAACGCACTGGAAGACACAAAATTAATGCCAAAAAAGCAGGTATTTTGTACCTAATTATGACGAACTAACAACCATGTTTATATATAATTTAGTTGCTATTAATGCAGGTAAATTGCAAAGGGCCCAGTTTACTGGGCTCTTTTGATTTATCTTCAAAAACTTCCGTGAAAAGTAATTAAAAGATCAATATCAATTAATCGGAATAAAATTTTCATAAAAAAAGAGGCTACCAATGGCAGCCTCCCTTCTATTAAAAAAAACATTAAGGATTTATAATCACTTCCAGCCTCCGCCTAAGCTCTTATAAATATCAACAACCGTACTCAGTTGTTTTTGTTTAGCTTCCACCAATTCCATCTTGGCATCTAAAGCATCTCTTTGATTTAAAAGTACCTCAAGATAATCTGCTCTTGAATTTCTAAATAATTGATTAGCAATATCAATAGATTCATCCAGTGCTTTTGTTTCCTGCGATTTTAGCTGATAATACTGATCTATATTTTTCACTTTTGACATCAGATTGGCAACATCCAGATAGGCATTCAAAATTGTTTTATCATATTCATATAATGCCTGGATCTGTTTAGCATCCGCCGTCTGAAAATTAGCTTTAATAGCTGTTTTATTAATAAGCGGCCCAGCCAATTCTCCTGCCATATTATAAGCAATAGACTCAGGCATTTTTACCAAATAGGAAGGTTTAAATGCTTCTAAGCCTAATGTTGCTGAAATTTCCAGAGAAGGATAAAATTCCTTTCTCGCGGCCTCAACATCTAGCTTTGCAGACTTCAATTCCAATTCAGCCTGTTTAATATCCGGACGATTAGCCAGTAATTGTGAAGGAATTCCAGTATACACAGTCTGTGGAATCGTTGACATAAAGCTTTCTTTCGTTCTTACAATCGACTGCGGGAACCTTCCTAATAATGCGTTGATTCCGTTTTCTTTTTCAGTAATCTGCTGACGGATGGTATATTCTGTCGCTTTAGATTTAGCCAATTCTGCTTCGAACTTCTTCACGGCTAATTCCGTAGTTGCCGCTGCCTGCTTTTGTATTTTAGATATTTCCAATGCTTTCTCCTGCAGCTTAATATATTGCTGAATAATATCCAATTGATTATCAATGGACAACAATTCATAATAACTATCCGCTACTTCTTCAATAAGGTTAGAAAGAACAAAGTTTTTTCCTTCTACTGTCGAAAGATAATGAGCGACTGCAGACTCTTTTTCCGTTCTTAGTTTTTTCCAGATATCAATCTCCCAGTTAGCCATTAATCCGCCTTCAAAATTCCCAAGTGGGTCAGGCATCTCTCTTCCGGGTTCGATCTGTGTAGTGGCATCACCAGCCCCTTCACTGGTGTAACGGCCGGCTTTATTCACACCGGCTCCTAATTTTGCTGCAACAATTGGGCTTAACTTTCCTTTTTTATACAGAACTCCACTTTTTGCAATTTCAATTTCTTGTAGAGTAATCATCAGCTCCTGATTATTTTTCAGAGCAATCTCAATTAAACTTACAAGGTTAGGATCAGTAAAAAATTGTCGCCACGGCGTTGTTCCACTATTGGTATTAGCATCCTGCGCTTCATTTTCTCCAAAATTTTGAGGTACACTTTCTTTTACCTCGTCTTTTATAACAGTAGCCATTGGTGCTTTGCAGCTTGCCAGAACAAGCGATACGACAATAGCTGTAATAATTGGTTTAATCTTCAAATTTGCCATCATGTTCATAAGGTTCAGTTTGTTCTGTTAAGGGATTTTCTTCTTCATATCTCGCCAGTCTGGATTTTTCTGCAATCGTTCCGAAGATGTAGTATAGTCCCGGAATGATCATCAACCCGAAAATAGTACCGATCAGCATCCCTCCTGCTGCTGCAGTTCCTATGGTCCTGTTTCCAACTGCCCCCGGTCCCGTCGCCATTACTAATGGAATTAACCCGGCAATAAATGCAAATGAAGTCATCAAAATCGGACGGAAACGAATAGCAGCACCTTCTATCGCGGCTTTCACTACCGGAATTCCTTCTTCTGCTTTTTTCTGTACTGCAAATTCTACAATTAATACAGCATTTTTCCCTAGAAGTCCGATCAACATTACCATAGCTACCTGAGCATAGATGTTATTTTCAAGACCTAGAAGTTTTAAACATAAAAAGGCTCCAAAAATCCCCGTTGGTAATGAAAGGATAACCGGTAATGGAAGAATGAAACTTTCATATTGTGCAGAAAGAATCAGGTAAACAAACCCCAGACATACCAAAAATATAAATACAGCTTCGTTCCCACGGCTTACTTCGTCTTTTGAAATCCCTGCCCAGTCGATTCCAAATCCTCTTGGAAGCGTTTTATCTGCTACTTCCTGAATAGCCTTGATTGCCTGACCACTACTATAACCCGGTGCAGGCGTTCCACTTACTTCCGCAGAATTATACATATTATGCCTTGTGATCTCAGATAAACCATATACTTTTTCAAGTCTCATGAAATCAGAATATGGAACCATTTGATCCTTATCATTTTTTACATACAGTTTCAGTAAATCACTTGGTAAGGCACGATACTGTGGTCCAGCCTGAACAATTACTTTATAAGGTCTGTCAAAACGAATAAAGCTGGTCTCGTAATTTGAACCGATTAATGTCGATAGGTTATCCATCGCACTTTCAATTGTAACTCCTTTTTGCTCTGCCAGATCATTATCTACTTTTAGCATATATTGTGGGAAACTTGCTGAATAAAAAGTAAATGCAGAACCTAGCTCAGGACGTTTTTTCAGTTCCCGTACAAAGTCATTACTTACCTGTTCCATTTTATGATAATCTCCACTTCCTGCTTTATCCAATAAACGGAGTTCAAAACCACCGGCAGCACCATATCCCGGAATTGAAGGAGGTTGAAAAAATTCTATATTCGCTCCCGGAATATTTTTAGCTTTTTCTTCCAGCTTTTCAATAATTTCGGCAGCTGATTCTTTACGGTCTTCCCAACTCTTAAGATTGATCAGACAGGTTCCTGAATTGGATCCCGTTCCTTCTGTCAAAATCTCATATCCTGCCAGTGAAGAAACCGATTGTACTCCGTCAATCCCTTCAGATTCACGTAAAAGTTCTTTTGCAATCTGATTGGTCCTTTCTAAGGTAGATCCCGGTGGCGTTTGGATAATTGCATAGATCATTCCCTGATCTTCACTCGGAATAAATCCTGAAGGAAGAGAGTTGCTTAAAAAGAAGGTACATAAACAAAATGCCAATAACAAAGGCAATGTAATCATCTTCTTAGTCACAGTCTTATTCAGTAACTTTTCGTATTTACCCGCCCCTTTAGTGAAAAGAGCATTGAACTTATCCAGAAACAAGGTTACCGGAGTTTTCTTTTTAGCCTTTCCATGGTTATTCTTTAATATTAAGGCACATAATGCCGGAGTCAGTGTAAGCGCTACTACCCCTGAAAGAATAATTGCAGAAGCCATCGTAATGGAAAACTGACGGTAAAAAACCCCAACAGGTCCGGACATAAATGCAATAGGAATAAATACGGACGCCATTACCAATGTGATCGCGATAATCGCACCACTAATCTCATGCATCGCTTCTTCTGTAGCCTTCAGCGGTGATAAATTTTTCTCTTCCATCTTGGCGTGAACAGCCTCAATAACAACAATCGCATCATCTACCACAACACCGATTGCCATAACGAGGGCAAAAAGAGAAATCATATTTAGCGTAATTCCAAAGGCAGACATGACGAAAAATGTTCCTACTAATGAAACCGGAACTGCCAGAGCAGGAATCAATGTAGAACGCCAGTCTCCTAAGAACAGAAATACTACAATAGCTACCAGAATAAATGCTTCAAACAAGGTGTGAACCACTTTTTCAATGGATGCATCCAGGAACCTGGAAACATCATAGCTGATATCATAATGCATCCCCTTAGGAAATGTATTTTTCTGAAGATCATCCATCAATGTTTTTACATTCTTGATTACATCGCTGGCATTAGAACCATAAGATTGTTTTACAGTAATTGCAGCAGACGGCTTACCATTCAATGTTGAGTAAATATCATACATCGAACTTCCAAATTCTATATCCGCCACATCTTTTAATCTTACAAACTCTCCGGCAGATTTCGCTTTCAGAATGATATTTCCGTAATCTTTCTCATTATTAAAACGACCGGGATATTTCAGAATATATTCAAATGATTGAGAACGCTTTCCTGAACTTTCACCGGTTTTGCCCGGAGAAGCTTCCAAACTCTGCTGATTCAAAGCTTCCATTACTTCATCTGCTGAAATATTATAAGCTGTTAATCGATCAGGTTTTAACCAGATACGCATAGCATATTCACGGGTTCCTAAAATATCAGCAAAACCTACTCCGCTTACCCTTCTCAATTCAGACATTACGTTGATATCCGCATAATTGAAAAGGAACTTCTGATCCGCTTTCGGATCATCACTGTACAGGTTGATGTACATTAACATATTAGGCTCTTCCCTGGTAATTTTAACTCCTTCACGAACTACCAGAGGAGGTAGTTTATTAACTACAGAAGATACACGGTTCTGAACGTTAACCGCTGCAACATTCGGATCCGTCCCCAGATCAAAAACAACCTGAATGGAAGCTTCACCATCATTTCCAGCGTCAGAAGTCATGTACTTCATACCCGGAACCCCGTTCAAACCTCTTTCCAGAGGGATAACTACGGATTTTATGAGCAATTCGTTATTAGCTCCCGGATATTCTGCAGTAATATTTACTTTAGGTGGAGAAATAGAAGGAAATTGAGTAACCGGCAATTTGACCAGTGACAGAACTCCTAAAAATACAATAATCAATGAGATTACTATAGACAGAACAGGTCTGCGAATGAATTTCTTAAACATACAACTTCATTTTAAGTGTAGACTACTCTGCTTTTAATTTCAATGATTGAATTACTTTTCTCGGATCCTGGAATCTCACTTTTACTTTTTGGTCATCTTTTACCTTCTGAACTCCTTCCAATAGTATTTTATCTCCCTGAGACAGTCCTGATGCAATCACATATAAGTCGGGAAGTTCATAAGCTACTTTTATATTTTTAGACTTAGCCACTCCCTTGTTATCAATAACAAATACATATTTTTGATCCTGAATTTCATAGGTTGCTTTTTGTGGGATGATTAATGCATTTCTAAGTGGCAGTGTCATTCTTACTTTTCCGGTTTCTCCATTTCTCAACAGTTTATCCGGATTAGGAAATTTAGCCCGAAAAGCAATGTTTCCGGTTTCATTATCAAATTCCCCTTCAATGGTCTGGATTTCTCCTTTTTGAGGAAGAGCATCTCCATTCGCCATAATTAAAGTCACCTGGTTACTTCCTCTGTCAGCAGCATGAGTCTGGTGATTCAGATATTCAGGTTCTGAAACATTAAAATAAGTATACACATTGGTATTATCAGACAGACTTGTTAGCAAATCTCCTTCATCTACTAGGCTTCCCAACTTCAAAGGAATCCTGTTAATGATTCCAGAGAAAGGAGCTTTAATATCTGTAAATGATAAATGGATCTGCGCTAATCTCATCTCTGCATTCGCAGCATCCAGTTTAGCTTTTGCCATTGCTTTTTCATTCTTGGAAACAATGTTATTGTTAGCCAATGTACTAGCATTTTTCAATTCAATATTGGCCTGTTCTACTTCCGCTTTAGATTTCATGAGCTCAGCCTGGTATAGCTGAGGCATAATGCGGAATAAAGTTTGTCCTGCATGAACATATTGGCCTTCATCTACATAGATCTTTTCCAAAAAACCTTTTTCCTGAGCCCGAATTTCAATATTTTTTACCGATTGAATCTGAGTAACATATTCTTTATTGATCACCGTATCCATTTTTACTGGAGAAGTAACCGGATACGTTGTGACTTCTTCTTTTTCTTCTTTTTTGTTGTTACAGCCAACAAAGAACAAGAGTGTGCTTAGCGCTATGCTTGAGGCAGCTCTTTTCATCATAATTTTTAAATTATATAAATCGTTAATGTTTAATAGAATAGAATGGTACTAAAGTGGATCGTTATGATGGTACCAGCATACACAACGCACAGATGTTCCGCTCTATCATAAGAGCAGAATAATATGAGTAAAAAAGAAGTTTAAATTCTAATAGAACGTATTAGAATGAATTTTTTAACAGAACGATAATTACAAACGGAATCCGGGATGACTGCCTTTACACGTTTATAATTAAATAATCCAAAAAAGTAGACCAGGCTAAAAACACTTACAAACAGAATAGCATTCTGCACGGTATCAGATAATTGAAAATCATCTTCAGTAAGTTCCAGAGAGAAATTCCCTAAATCATCAGCCATTTGCTGAACTGACAGTTTCTCGTAGGTCTGGTTTAAGCGGTTTGCTTTTTTAGGAAGGTTATTGGAAACCGGATAATGGTTTTGCAATGTTTTGACATTGATTTTACTTTCCACTATAAAAAGCAGAAATAAACTCGTCAAAAAATACACTATATAGTTTCTCATTTCGAAGTGGCAAAGGTAAGCTTAGATTTGAATATTATTATATAGATTAACAAAATTTAACTCTCCTTTAAATATTCTGAGCATAAATCCATCATGATATAAATGAAAAACAAAATAAGGTAGGGTAAGACTTTTACACGATTTATTATTTTTTCATGAGCTAAAAACGGATAGTACATACAACGAAAATATTTCTCAGTTTAGGGAATATTAGTGGAAAACGTAAAAATACCATTCCGAAAACCCATTTATTTAATTAGAACAAGTATGAATATTTAATTAATTTATAAAAAATTAACAAATATTAGCTAAAAAAATCGTAATTTTACCGATTATAAACATTAACCAATGAAACACTTAATCATTTACAATTATGAAAAAAATAGTTCCCTCATTCCTCATTATCCTGGCTGTTGCATCAGTAACAGCATGTAAAAGCTCAGCAAAAGATGAGCCTGAAATTGTTGCCAATAACCCTGTAGAAACGACTGATGAAATTACTAAAGATGTTTTTACAGATAGCTACGGTGACAAAATAGAAGTCACCATCAACAACACTGATAATACGGCCATTATCCATTTGGCTGGTAAATCTTATGAGTTGAAAAAAAACAAAGATTTACCTAATTACACGGCATCTAACTCAGAATACCAGTATTCTAATATTAAAGGAAATATTACTTTCCTGAAAAGAAATGTTGATGTAGTTTTATTCCATCACAAAGCTCAAAAAAAAGATTCCTCGCCCAGTAAAATGGCTTCCTATTAAATAAAAAACTCAGATTTAACATTTAAAACTATAACTATGAAAAATATACACACCTATTTATTAGGGCTTTCAATCTTGGTACTTCTTGTATGTTGTACAACCAAACCTGTTCACCAGGCTACTAATGATATTACCGGAAAGACCTGGAAGCTTTCAGAAATTAACGGACGTCCCATACAGCTTAAGGATCCTAAACACAATCCTTACTTTTCACTGAATACAACTGACATGAGATATTCCGGAAATGCTGGTTGCAACGGTGTAGGAGGTACCTTTGAGATCAAACAGGACATCATGCGTATAAAATTCAATCAGGGAATGTCTACAATGATGGCTTGTGAAGATCTGGAAACAGAACAACTATTTACAAAGGCCCTACTTGCTGCGGATAATTATTCAGTTAATGGAAATACATTGACACTTAACAAAGGGAAAATGGCCCCATTAGCAAAGTTTGTATTGCAAAAATAAAATGTAAACACAATAAAAAAGACGTCTATCTGATGATAGGCGTCTTTTTTTAGAAAAACTCTTATTTCTTATAAATAGTATAGCAAATGAGAAGACTGATATTCATACAAACAGCAAAAGAATTCGATAAAATAATAGGAAGCTCATCCTTAACAATCCCATACCATACCCATAATGATAGACCTGATATAAGTACCAGGAGCATTACCCAAGAGATATCATCTACATTTTTCTCTTTCAAAACTTTTATCAACTGTGGAATCATAGATACAGAAGTCAGTACACCTGCAACAATTCCAAGAATATTTTCATTCATTTTATTTAATTCGCATTCTTGAAGTTAATAATTTTCACCAAACAATAGAAAATTAAATTAAAACAAAAACACAAAGCTATTATTTACTTAAATCTTGTTAACAAAACCTCTTCAGGTAAAGAAATACTCTCCTCGATGAACTGGAATAAACGGTTCGAAAAATAGCACCCATTTAAAATTCCCCGGGCCCCTAACCCATTAAAAACATATAAATTATGATGTTCAGAATGTCTTCCGATAATAGGCCTTCTATCTTTTACCGTAGGCCTAAATCCAAAATTGACTTCACTTACCTCAAAGTCATAAGGATATACTTCTGATAATCCTTTAACCAATTGCTCTACCGCAGAATCATCGATATGATGATGCAGTTGTTCCCTGTCATAAGTTCCCCCATAAAAATAAAGCCCATTATGTAAAGGGAATAAAAAATGCTTCTTTTTAATGGTGACATTTTCCTGAACAGGCTCTGAAAGCTTTACTCTTATATGATGTCCTTTATTGGGTTGTACAGGAATATCAGAAAAATAGGGATTATCCTTTACTCCCATTCCTTCACAAAATATAATATGTTTAAAAGAAATGTCTTTATAAACAGACTCCGATATGTTCAATTGGCTGTAATCAAACTTCTCGCTTATTAGCTGACTATTTGATTGAAAATAATGGAAAAAATCAGTGAAAAATTGACTAACATCCAGTCTCGCCGATTGGTTTACTTTTCCCGTATTAAAAGGATTAGTAACCCCTTCCAGATGTTGGAATTCTTTATTTAAAAAACCGGAAAGATCAGCATTATCTGACTTTTTAAGCCATAGATTCTGCTCATTTTCATCATGAAAAACACGATGAATCGGAGCGTCAATTAAATAATTCTTACCGGTATAGGATTTTATCTCCTCAAGCGTAATTTTCAGAAAATCGATCTGGTCCTGCGCAAGCCAGAATGTGGTAAACTTTTTAAGAACTACCGGATTGATAATTCCCGCCGACACCTGTGAAGCCCCTCTTCGTCTCTCAGAAAATATTAAAAAAGATTTGTTATTCTTAATTAACTGATGTGCAAAAAAAAGACTGGCATATCCATCTCCTACAATAATATAATCTACATTTTCCATAATAAAAAAACCTGAGTAAAAGTACTCAGGTTTTGTATAAATATCAAGTGAAATCTAATAATTCCACATATCATTTTCCATTTCAAGAATCTGCGCTTTAATTCTATCGCTTTCTTCTATCTGCTCATCAGCATTTCTTGGAATATAATCCTTGATTGTACCATCTCCCAAACCATTTGAAGATTTGTAAATGATAGACGAGAATCGTCTCGCATTAATGATATCATCAAAAGATAAATCAGCAGAAGAGTTTTTTCTGTTATACACAAAATTGTTAGCTAATATTTCTCTTGCACTTGGATAGTAGATCCAGAAAAGGTCGATAAGCTCATTAGCACCTGCCAAAGGCTGCCCGTCCGGTCCTGTTCTTCCTTGTACAGCAGGGTCAGGTCCCATAGCAGCAATACCTAATGGTCTGTACTTCATTTGACCATCTCTTTTATCAATAAACCACATTCCCATAATTTTAAGAACCTTAACTTTATCAGTTGTGGTTTTAAAGATATCTGTATATTCTTTCTTCTCCTGGTCAGTTAATTGTCTTCCAGAGTTCAGGATATCAATAGCAGCATCAGAAACTCTTACACTTTCCAATCTCTTTTGAATTCCTTCAGGAGAAAGTCTGTCTACAAAGTTTTCATCGTTATATACCTGCTCAATCTTACCCGTCAATGCAGCATCCAATAATAATTGGTATAAAGATCTCGTCTGAGTAGCTAGTAAACCATCCGGATTATCATAATACAACGGCTGATTAATCTTGTCGTTCATATCAATGATCTCCCAAACGAACATACTTTTCAAGATATCTTTATCTTCTACAAAACCATACTCCAAAGGCTTTACAGTTTTATCGATGATCGTGTCCCCAACTTTTTGTTTATTTTCAGCTCTCATTTGTCTGAATTCTTCCGGAGAGGAAGCATTCAGAATAGTTTGGGAAAAAGCAAATCCCGAAACTAATACTAAAAAAGTGCTTATATATTTTTTCATAATATTATTTTAACTTATTAAAATTACTGAACATTGATTACAACAGGAGAAATATTTTTCAATGTTTGATTTCCTAATCCTGTAGCGGTTGCTTTAATATCGAAAACATAAACGACATCACCTGTTCTAAGATTTTTAACTAATCCGGCAGCTTCGTCAAGACTATTTCCTTTGATTAATAATGCAGCCTTACCAGGTACTTTAACCATAAACTGATTAACAGTGAATGATACCGGGAAGTCAAAGTCTGGTAATGCAGCCTGTACCATCTGATTTGGAATCGAAGTAGCAGGAATATTCAATACCGTTTGACCTCTCATTTGACCTTGTGGAGGAGGAACATTCTTAATTCTGTATTCAAATACCTGAGAAACAGTTTTACCATTAGGATCTGTTCCTGATAATGTCATTTTAACCGTAGTTCCTGTAGAAGGTGTCACTGTCCATTTTCCTGGACCAGTTCCTTTTACAACAGCGCCCGGAGCAGATAATGATAGTCTTGAATTATCAGCACCTAAGATAGCTCCCGAAACCGGGTTTTCCAATCCTCTGTACATTACATTCATTTTATCCGCAGAAAGTAGCAATCCTTTTTCAAGTTTTACTTCTCTTGGTCCTGCAATAACATTATACGTATGAGTCCAAGGGAAAGTTTCTGGTTTTCCAGAAGCATCTGTTAAAGTAATCATTCCTTTTAAAGTATGCTCTCCAATACCATTTCCTGAAATAGGAATAATACCTTTTCCATTCTCTACTTTGCTTACACCAGTAATATTGATTTTATTACTATTAGAATACGTTCCTAGCATTACTTTAACTTCAGCTTGCTTACCAGCCTGAATATCAACAGGCCCTGAAACAATTGGCTCATAGCTGCTGAATTTAATACTAGCATCCACTTTTTCCTGAAGTAACAATGCTAAAGCATCAGATTGTACATTTCTAGCATCATTCTGGATAATTTCCAGATTAGACACCGCTGCGATTAACGGTTGATGATAGAATTTATTCTGAAACCAAGTCTTCTCATTAGGTGATTTTCCTTTTGGATATTCAGCAATCAGAGATTTATTGGCTCTTTCAACTAAATCCTTTAGCTGAGCATTATTTCCGAAAGTAGTAACAATATAATTTCTTACATCATCAATTCTAAACTTCAAATCTAAAGCTCCTTTTGAAGGTGCATTTTCATCTCCATCTTTGAAGAAATATTTTGTTGTTGCATCATTATTATTAAGAGCTGCAAAGTTTTCACTCACATCAACATCTTTTCCTGTTTTAGGATCCTTATCATGAAAGTCTGACTGCTTTTTAAGTTCAGTCTTAATACCTTGAGCAGAGTTGACTAATGCGTCAATTTTACCTTTTAAAACTTTATATTGCTCCCAAGGCTGTGCATAAGTATCAGGTACTTGCTGTGCTTTGGCTTCAAGAGTTCTTTCAAAAATTTTCTCGTTTTTTCTTTCTGTTAAAGTTCTGGTTTCATTGAGAGCTTTAGTTGAGTCATAATAGGATCTGATGATTTCTGCATCAATATTGAGGGCCATCATAGCGATGAACACCAAATACATAAGGTTGATCATCTTCTGACGTGGAGTCTGTTTTCCTTGTGCCATTCTTTTCTTTGTTTTGGATTAAAAATTTATTTAGAAATGGTTTGGAAATTAAGACTTCATAGCAGTTAACATACCACCATAAACTCTGTTTAAGTTATTTAAGTTAGATGTTAAACCTTGTAATTCTTGATTGAATTTTTCTGAATGTTCAGCAGATTTTTGCATATCTGCTACATATTTGTTAGCAAACTCTGATTGTCTCTTACCGTTCTCCAACTGCATTGTATACAAAGCATTCATACTTTCCATGTGCTGAGCAGCTTTATTAAGTTGGTCATTATATTTATGAGTAGAAGCAGAAACATCTACCGTTTGGTTGATCTGATCTACAGAGTTCGAAAATTTATCAATTCCTGTTCTTAATCTTTCAAATAGTTGAACATCTAATTTAGCATCCTGCAACATTTTATCCAATTTTGTAGAAAGCGTGTTTTCTAATTCTGCAAATTGAGCAGCTGCATTATTTCTTGAAGAAACATTAGAATGTAAAGGGTTTGGATTAGCATGTTTATCTAATAACTCAGGATATACATTTTCCCATGCATAAGACTCTTCAGATTTTGGAGGGTCAAAAGCGAAAATAATGAAAATAATAGCTTCGGTAATAAGCCCAACTGTAAGAGCAACATTACCAGTGATTGGTCCAATATTAATGTGAGTAATCTTAAGCCAAGCTCCAAGAATTACAATTGCAGCACCGAATGAATAAAAGAAATTCATCCAAGCATCTTTAGTCTTAAACATATAAGTTAGTTTTTTTAATGATTAAAAGTAAATGGTATTGAAAAATAAATTATGTATCTGATTATCTGCTAACCCTTCTTGGCTTAACAGCAGCTTCAGGAATATCCTGTACGGTTCTAAATCCAATATAACTTCTAGCCGAATCTTTTCTTTCCCAATCTCTTGCACCTGTCATAAGCATTGCACCTATGTCTTTCCAAGAACCTCCTCTCACTGATTTTTTAGTATCTGTTTTATTTTTAGTAGAAGGATTTAAAGTAGAAGAAAATCCGTATGAAGAATTGTTATAAGAAGATTCCGTCCATTCAGAAACGTTTCCAGCCATATCAAATAACCCAAATCCATTTTTCTTAAATTTCTTTACTGGAGCTGTATATGTATAAGTACCTTTCTTATCGTCTTCCATATAATTACCTCTCTTAGGCTTAAAGTTTGCTAAATAGCATCCTCTGTCATCCATTAAATATGGACCGCCCCAAGGATATGTAGCATTCTGCATTCCGCCTCTTGCTGCATATTCCCATTCTATTTCGGTAGGTAAACGGAATTGTAATGGTCTTTGTTTTTTTCTTTTTAAGCTTTCATTGTAATCTGTTTTCAATTTAGATCTGAAATTACAATACGCTCTTGCCTGATCCCAAGTCACCCCTACTACTGGATAATCTTTATAAGCTTTATGCCAGAAGTATTGCTCAAATAAAGGCTCGTTATACGCAAAATGGAAATCTTTTACCCAAACAGTAGTATCAGGATAAACGGCAATGCTTTTACTTCTAAGGTAGTTAACTCCTCTTTCGTTGTCAGCAACTGCTGCATCCATATCTCCCCACTGATAATTATATTTTAATTTACTAACATCTAGGATTCTTTCATTACCCATTCTGGAAGAAACCGGTAAATACATAGACTCGAGAACCTCTGCATATTCCACATCAGGATATTTAGCAGTACTCCAATGTAATGGAATTTTCCAGTCTAATCTTTTAGTAGCATCATAACCACCGTCGTCTCTACCTCCTTGTCCTTCTAGGTATTCCTGGTATGGAGTAAGGTTTTCTTCTTTTTTGGCAAGGTATGCATAATCACCTATGCTTGCTCCTCTACCACCACCTTCACCACCTTCTCCGGCAGCTTCAGCAAGTAGAGTTCTAGCTATAGAGTCTCTTACGTAATTAATAAATACTCTGTATTCTGCATTGGTAGTTTCTGCTTCATCCATAAAGAAAGAGGAAACAGTTACTGTTTTCAATGTTGCTTTTTCAGGGGTATGTGTAATATCCTGATCAGCTAAACCTGCAATAAATGAGCCTGCAGGAATGGCAACCATACCATATGGTCTTTCAGCAACAAATGATTTAGTTTTTTCTCTTGGTATCAATTCTCCTTTTGTTCCGGGCTTCCCTACAGAAGAGCTCCCACCACCTGAACAAGATACCGACGCTACCGACGCAGACAATAATAAAAGAAATATCCTTTTCATGTTAATTTTTATAATTAAGCCGTAAATATATAATTTTTTTTAAGAAACTTTTAAGATTTTTTATGAAATAACGTAAAATATCTAAATTTATTTTATTTCCAAGTATTTTTATTCTACAGTCACGGATTTAGCTAAGTTTCTCGGCTGATCTACATTGGCTCCTCTGTATACAGCGATGTAATAAGCAAGCAATTGTAAAGGTACTGAAGCAACGATTGGAGAGAAGCATTCTGAGGTCTCAGGGATCTCAATAACATAGTCTGCCATTGCACTTACTTGCTGATCTCCTTTATTGACTACAGCAATAACTTTTCCTTTTCTAGCTTTTATCTCTTGTACATTACTTACAATCTTATCATAATGCCCTTTTTTAGGAGCAATAATAACAATCGGCATATTTTCATCTATCAATGCAATAGGGCCATGTTTCATTTCTGCAGCAGGGTACCCTTCAGCATGAATATAAGAGATTTCTTTCAGCTTTAATGCACCTTCCAATGCTGCAGGATAATTATATCCTCTTCCTAGGTATAGGAAATTGGTAGCACCAATGAAGTCTTTTGCAATCTCCTGAGTAAGCTCATGAGTAGCACTCAATACATCTTCAATTTTCTTAGGAATTGCATCTAGTTCTGAAATAAGGCTCATAAATTCAGCATTACCCAGGTTACCGTTATGTTTTCCTAATTTAAATGCAATTAAAGTAAGAATAGTAAGCTGAGCTGTAAAAGCTTTCGTAGAAGCTACTCCAATTTCAGGCCCTGCATGGGTATATGAACCTGCATCTGTAATTCTTGCAATAGAAGAATCTACCACATTACAGATACCATATATAAATGCACCTTTTTCTTTAGCTAATTTTAAAGCAGCCATTGTATCAGCAGTTTCCCCGGATTGAGAAATCGCGATCACAACATCTTTATCTGTAATAATAGGGTTTCTGTATCTGAATTCTGATGCATATTCCACTTCAACAGGGATTCTTGCATATTCTTCTATAAGATATTCCCCGATAAGACCTGCATGCCATGAAGTTCCACAAGCAATAATAATGATTCTGTTTGCATTTTTGAATTTCTCAACATGATCCCAGATTCCTGCCATTTTGATCACTCCTTCATCCACCAACAATCTTCCTCTCATCGTATCATGAATAGACTTCGGCTGTTCGAAGATTTCCTTAAGCATGAAATGCTCATAACCTCCTTTTTCGATTTGTTCCAGGCTTAATTTTAGCTCCTGAATTTCCGGTTCTATTTTAGAGTTTTCGTTAATCGTTCTGATATCCACTCCTCCTTCTAAGGAAATAGTAGCCATATGTCCTTCTTCAAGATATATAGCCTCCTTTGTAAACTCTACAAAAGGAGAAGCATCAGATGCGATAAAGTATTCTTTATCACCAATTCCTATTGCTAAAGGAGAACCTAATCTTCCTACCACTAAAACTCCTGGATAGTCTTCATGCATCACTGTGATAGCATAAGCCCCATATACTTCGTTAAGAGCATATCTTACCGCTGTTGGGAAATCAGTTTCAGCATTGATATCCATAAAATACTGGATAAGGTTTACCAATACTTCAGTATCTGTTTCGGATTTGAAAGTAAATCCTTTTTCTACAAGCATCTTTTTTATGGTATCATAATTCTCGATGATTCCATTATGGATGATTGCAATTTTATTATTATTAGATAAATGCGGGTGAGAGTTTCTATCACTTGGTACCCCGTGAGTTGCCCAACGTGTATGTCCCATCCCCATTTTCGCAGTCCCTTTCAGTTGACCAGATATATTAACAAGATCGTCAACCTTTCCTTTTGTTTTTTCAACTTCAAATGAATTGTTTGTATTTTCCAACACAATTCCCGCACTGTCATACCCTCTGTATTCTAGTCTTCTAAGACCATTAATAACTATTTCATAAGCGTCTTGAAAGCCTGTGTATCCAACTATTCCGCACATAATTTATTTGGTGTTTTCTATGTTTATTTTGTACCGTAAGTAACTCTTAACTTTATTTGATTGGCATTGCCTGCATCAGAACCAACAAAAACGGCTCTATCTCTTGAGAAAGATCTTGCTGTATATTTAGTCCCTAGGAATCCTGTATTATCTGAATTATTCAGGAAGCCTCCTAAATCAATTCTATAATATTTAAATTCATTACTCACTCCTGTTTCTACTAAGTCTTTCAAAGATTTAGTGACCGTAAACTCATAATAAGCAGGATTTTTATCTAAGTTAAATGTCTTATACATTGCATATCCCGGAGCACCTGCAAGCGTAGTCAGATCAGTAGTAAATGTGGTTTTAACCGGACTGCTTGCCGTCTCTTTATCCTTTTGCAAAAACGTAAAAGAGTTTGGTTTTTTATATTTATTATCCCATGCTGAATCATCAGTATATATTCTGATTTTAGCACTGATGATAGCGGCCTTATCATTTTGGTATAAGGTTTTTAATTTTTTAATTTCTGAATCCGGAATTTTCACCCCTATAGAAGGTCCTCCCATTCCCTGTGCATATAGTTTTTTATCACCTGTTTCTCTATTTCCAAGAGTAGATGAAGCTGTTTGCAATGGAGATCCTGTTCTGTCATACTGATATTGTCCAATATGGGTATTTCCATTTCCTAAATTAAATGTATAAGCTGTCTGCGGCCTCGTTGTAGTTCCATTTTCGACTTTGTCATTTTTATAATACATGATCAAATCCACATTAGTTGGAAGGAACTGAAACAAATATCCGTCTTCTTCCTGAACAGAAATTCTAAGACCTCTAAAGTGCCTGATAAAGTTCGAGGCATCCATAAGCTCAGGTTTCCCTTTTTTATCAATAATTTTTTCTTGAAATAGAGTTTTAGCATTATCCAATTGAATTCTTATCCCAGGCGTAGGGGTGGTAAACAATTCACTATTATCAGAATCTTTGGTAATTGTAACTGTGCTTACCTTACCATTAAATACCTTCGTACCAAGCACAGTAGAATTATAAGCAAATACAGCATTTGATTTAACGCTGTCAGTAGGTGATCTTAAGAAATCAGTGACTTCATTAACATTAATTGTCAATGTCTTTTTCGCCTTTCCAAATTTATCAAGAATGGGATATGATTTTATTTCCTTTTTTGCAGGTATACTTCCCTCTGGATAAATATAGTTTTCGTCCGTTATCGTCGTAAGAGAATCAGCGGCATACGTATTTTGAGGATATTTTATTACTAAAACTACAGAATCTACTTTAGCATTAGTACCAAAATCAGGATTGTATGAAGGTAATCTCACCTGGGTAATGTAAGAAGCCTTTTGCATTCCAAACTGATCTTCTTTAAAGGCTCCAAGGACTGCAGCAGCCAATTGCGTCGCATCACTTTTAATGCTGTCATTATTGATAATGTTAAAGGCAGTAACATCAAAAAGTTGCTCTTTGCCCTGAGCTGCATCATCTACAAACAACTGTTCTCCTAAAGAATCCGGATCCGGTTCACAATTATAAAGTAATACACTACCGAAAATTGCCAAAAAAATCATGGCAAAAGTTCTTTTAATCATATGAGTCATTAAATGTCTTTTTAATAAAGTTTGTTTATAGAATCTACATCAAGATATTCTGATTTAGGAGTTGATGTCTCGTTGAATGCTTTATCTAAATCTCCATCCAAAAATTCATCTCCTTTTACCACACCGTCAACATAGTTCATGCTTTCAATAACGAAGCTTTGAAAGCTTGGTTTATCTAACGCTTTTAATCCAGAAATATTGTCAAACTCTAATTTTTCTCCTATTTTTTCATTAAGAGGTGCGTCTTTCTCATTGTATAAGGAAAGAACAATTTTAGCGTCTTTAAAATAAGTATCGGATTTGTAGTACGTTTTGAGATAAATAGGGACAAAAGAAGCCATCCAGCCATTTAAGTGAATAATGTCCGGAACCCAGTTCAGTTTTTTGATGGTTTCTATTACTCCTCTTGCAAAGAATATTGCTCTTTCATCGTTATCATCAAAAGCAACACCTTCGTCATCAAAGTAATATTGTTTTCTTTTGAAATACTCTTCGTTATCGATAAAGTAGACCTGAAGTCTTTCCCCCGGAAGCGACGCTACTTTAATGATTAGAGGTTGGTCCAGGTCATTAATGATAATATTCATTCCTGAAAGACGGATCACCTCATGAAGCTGGAATTTCCTTTCACTTATTTGTCCAAATCTTGGCATAAAAACTCTTACATCATTGCCTTCATTGTGCATTTTAAGTGCCATTTTGTTTACCACAGTAGCCATATTTGTATCTTCCTGATATGGATACATTTCTGTAGTAATGTACAGTATTTTTTGATTCGGCATAAATTTCTATCTAATTTTTTGTAAAAATGCTTTAATGTGCAAAATTACAAAAAAACATCCAACATTATTTTAATTAACATTATTTTACGATAATTCCCTTTTCCAAATTATCAAAAACGCAGTTTATTATCTGATATTTTTAGTATTTTTGAATTGCTATTAAAATAAATTATGGAAGTTTTAAAAAATAAAAAAATACTTCAGGATTTCATTGAAAGACAGAAAGAAATGGGGAAAAGAATTGGATTCGCCCCTACTATGGGTGCCCTCCACAATGGACATCTTTCGCTGTATGAAATGGCCAGAAACGAAAATGACCTTGTAATTTCTTCAATTTTTGTTAATCCAACCCAGTTCAATAATCCTGAAGATCTTGAAAAATACCCTCGGGATATCAACAGAGATCTTCTTATTTTAGAAAATTCCGGATTGGTCGATGCTGTTTATATTCCGGAAGTAGTAGATATTTATCCTGAAAAAGCAGAAAGCAAACATTATGATTTTGACGGATTGGAAAATGAAATGGAAGGCAAATCAAGGCCCGGCCATTTTGATGGAGTGGGAACAGTAGTAGAAGAGCTTTTCAAACAAATACAGCCCGACAATGCTTATTTCGGAGAAAAAGATTTTCAGCAATTAGCCATTATTAAGAAAATGATTGAAAAAAAGCAGCTTCCTATTAAAATCACGGGAGTTCCTATCTACAGAGCAGACAATGGTCTTGCATTAAGTTCAAGAAACCAAAGACTTCACGAAGACCGAAAAGAAGCATCAAAAGTCATTTATGAAACATTAAAAAAAGTACATGATTGGTTTAGAGTGATTACCGTTCCTGAAATCAAAGAAAGAGTGATTGATATATTTGATGAGCAACAAGGCATGAAGCTTGAATATTTCATGATTGCTAATGAGAACACCTTAAAAGAGACTGATTTCTTTTATAAAGATCAGCCTTACAGAGCTTTTATAGTTGTGGTTGTAGATGGAGTAAGATTAATTGACAATATGCATCTCAATTAAGAATAGAACATAAAAAATCAAAGGCTTCCTGAGGGAAGCCTTTGAACACCAAATCACAAAATATTAATATGAAAAAAATTTACTTTTCAGTAAACTTGTGACCCGGCTGGGATTCGAACCCAGGACCCATACATTAAAAGTGTATTGCTCTACCAGCTGAGCTACCGAGTCGGCCACAAATTTTAAATCCCTAAAATAGGTGTTCAAAACTTATATTTTTTTTGCAGTGCCTGCGACTGGACTCGAACCAGCACATCCTTAGGAAACCACCCCCTCAAGATGGCGTGTCTACCAATTTCACCACGCAGGCAAAAAAATTACAAAATCTAGTAATATTTTTGCTAGTGACCCGGCTGGGATTCGAACCCAGGACCCATACATTAAAAGTGTATTGCTCTACCAGCTGAGCTACCGAGTCGGCCACTTATTTAAACAATTTTCATTTAAGTAATGTCCCTTGTTTTAAGTGGTGCAAAGATATAACTTTTTTTAATTTCTCAAAACTTTTTCGCAAATTTGTTTAAAAATATTTCATGATAATTTCACTGGTTGGATACATGGGTTGTGGCAAATCACACATTTCCAAAATTTTAAGCGAAAAAATTAATTTTAAATTAATTGACCTGGATAAAGAGATTTCTAGACGAACTCAATTAACTATTCCGGAAATCTTCGAAAAAAAGGGTGAGATCTACTTTAGAAAGCTGGAAAGGGAAGCATTGGAAGAAATTCTTGCAACGGAAGAAAATCTCATTCTAAGCCTTGGTGGAGGAACTCCTGTTTATTATAACAATATGGAGATTATTAACAACAACTCTAAAAGCATCTTTTTAAAAGCTTCTGTCAATACATTAACAGAAAGGCTTTCAAAACAAAAAGAAAAAAGACCCTTAATAGCCAATATTCCTGATGAAAGCCTCCCTGAATTTATTGCCAAGCATTTATTTGAGAGAAATGCATTTTACAGCAAGTCACTGATTAGTGTCAATACAGATTCGAGAGAACCTGAGGATATTGTAGATGAAATTATCGAAAAGCTTTATTTATAAATCTTTTTCATCTTCTTCTGCGTCATTATTCTCACCGAAAAAGTCATCCCAGTCTGTAAAATCTGAAGCAATATCATTACCTACATAATCGTCCATGTCCCTTCGGTCTTTTTTAGTAGGTCTCCCCTCACCTCTGGTTCTATAATAATCTTGGGTCATTTTGCGGAGTTTGAGCAATTCGTATTGCTCTTTGTCGGTGACATCTTTGATATGCAGAGGTACCAGCTTAGCCCCCATTCTGCTTTTAGGAATTTGAATGACTTTAATTTTGTAGTCGATCTGATTTTTACGGATTTTGATCACATCCCCTTCTCTTACCTCTTTAGAAGACTTGACAACAGAGTCTCCAATGGAAACTCTGTTTTTCTTAATCTCCTCTGTTGCAACCGTTCTCGTTTTATAAAAGCGAATGCTCCATAAAAATTTATCTATTCTCATAATTTTTTATACTTTTGCCGTTATATTATTTGTAAAGTAATTAAAGTTTTTGAAATGAAAAAAATATTTTTATATATCCTTGCCGGATCTTTGTGTTTTTCTGCATGTAAAAAAGATGATGATCCTCAAACCTTTGTAGAACCTGATGATGTTGCAGTTCGAAATACCTATGATGATCAAGCGATCCAAAAGTTTTTAAATGACAACTATTTGGATAGTCAAGGAAATATAAAAGCGTTTAGCGTTTCTGATACTATTGATGATCATGAGAAGAAATTATCCGAATTAAACCCTGTAAAACTTCCTTCAGGAGTAGTTTACGTGGTAAGGGCAGGTGCACAGCCTACACCAGGGAAAGCAATTGGTGGTACTGACGTCCTTAAAATGATGATAAGAACGAATCATTATCTTGCAACCAATACAGATGGAACCGTTGCTCTTAACAGCCCGGGTGTGTTTGTAAATACAATCAATAATTCCGGATCTCCGTTATCTGACCCTATGTGGTATTATGTTAAGGAAAAAACTATGACTGAGGCCAGTAAAGATAGAAGCTTTTTTGAAATTGAAGGATTTCAGGAAGGTCTAAAATACTTTAAAAGCTTTGTAGATAAACCAGATGGAGACCCTTATAACTTGCAAGGGGTAATCCTTGTTCCATCCCGAGCTGCTTTTGCAAGAAGTCCACACTATAATTATACCAACACTTCTCTCCAAAACAGAACATTTGTTTTCAACTTTCAAATCTACGACACTAAAACAAGGCTACAAAGCCAAGAGTAAAAATACAAACGCTTCAATCTACATTGAAGCGTTTTTTTATAATTAAATTCCTGCTTTTTCTTTCACATTTCCTAAAATATCCGGAAAATAAAGATCAGAAAGATGGTCGAATTCGTCTCCCCTCATAAACATAGAAGCATCTACTTCTTCGTATGAGCTTCTTCCGGCTGCTCCAATTAGCTCATTGCATGTATGCAACGTATTTTTATGGAAGTGATATACTCTTTCACTTTTATCGGTAACATCCAATCCTTTGACCAGCATCTTATCCTGAGTGGCAACGCCGGTAGGACAATTATTATTGTTACATCTTAATGCCTGTATACAGCCTAAAGAAAACATAAATCCTCTGGCATTGTTACACATATCAGCTCCCATTGCCACAGCTCTTAGAATATCCAGACTTGTCAGAACTTTACCGCTCGCAATCACTCTGAGTTTATTTCTTACATTGTAATTTTTCAATGTTTTGTTCACAAAAATTAAAGCCGGCTCTAGTGGCATCCCCACTCCATCTGAAAATTCCGGTGGCGCTGCTCCTGTTCCTCCCTCAGCTCCATCAATAGTAATAAAATCCGGATAAATTTTTAATACATTCATCTGGACGCAGATATCTTCAAACTCTTTGGTATCACCAATACATAATTTAAAACCAACAGGCTTACCTCCGGAAAGCTCTCTCAACTGCTCCACAAACCTCAACAGTCCTGCAGCATCTGAAAAAGAAGAATGAGATGGTGGTGAGATAACCGTCATCCCCGGAGTGACGTGACGGATTTTCGCAATTTCGGGGGTATTTTTAACTCCCGGTAATACGCCTCCATGTCCAGGCTTCGCTCCCTGAGACAATTTGATCTCGACCATCTTTACATTGGGAAGTGTAGCATATTTTGTAAATAATTCCGGATTAAATTTTCCTTCCTCATCTCTACACCCAAAATATCCGGTTCCAATTTGCCAGCATAAATCTCCTCCTTCCATATGGTAAGGAGAAATCCCTCCTTCTCCTGTATTGTGGTAAAAATTACCCTTTTTAGCCCCTCTGTTTAACGAAATCTGAGCCCTATCACTCAAAGCTCCAAAACTCATGGCCGAAATATTAAATAAAGAAGCATGATAAGGCTGTTTACACTGCTCTCCTCCTACCCATACTCTAGGCAGTTCTTCAGACGGCGATTTAGCATAAATAGAATGTTTAATTCCTTCATATTTTCTTTGATTAACTTCTAACTGTGTTCCAAAGGCCACCGTATCACTAAGATTTTTAGCCCTTCTGTACACTGCAGAACGCTGATTTCTTGGAAAAGGCTTTCCATCCGTTTCTCTTTCAATAAAATATTGCTGCATTTCAGGGGAAATACTTTCAAAAAAATACCTGAAGTATCCTAAAACCGGAAAGTTCCTTAGAATAGCATGTTTTGACTGATAGGCATTGTAAACACCTAATGCATAGATAGCGGATAAAAGAGTTGGGATCCAATAATGCGCTTCGATTAGTAAAGCTATCATCCATGTAGCAATTACTAATACAATTCCCCAAGATAAAAACTTATCTCTCATAGAATGTAGTATTTAAAGTTAAAATAAATTTAGTAGAAATTTTGCAAAGAGACTACGCCTTTGCTAAAAAACTTTCGTAAGAAGACTGCACAGAAACCGTGCCATCTGACAAGACTTTTTCTAAATTTAGAAATTCAATCTGATTAACGGATGCCTGATCAAAATCTTTTTGAACCCTCACATAGTTTTCTGTGAAGCCAAACATCTTTCCGTCTTTATTTTCATGCTCCCAAAGTACAGGGAGCGTCTTGCCTAATTGGGTCTGATAAAATGACATTTTCTTCTTTTCAGAAAGAATACGCAACATTTTATTGCGTTTTTTTCTTTCAGGAATAGGTACAACACCTTCCATATTTGCTGCTTCCGTATTTTCTCTTTCAGAATAAGTAAATACATGCAGATAACTGATCGGAAGCTCATTCAGGAAATTATAGGTTTCCATAAACCTTTCTTCTGTCTCACCGGGAAATCCAACAATTACATCTACACCAATAGCAGCGTTTGGCATTACCTCACGTATTTTATTGACACGATCTCTGTAAAGCTTCGTCAGATAACGGCGTTTCATCTTTTTCAATACATCATCACATCCGGATTGAAGCGGAATATGAAAATGAGGAACAAAGCTTCTGCTTTTAGAAACGAGCTCGATGCTTTCGTCTTTCAGAAGATTAGGCTCAATGGAAGAGATTCGTATTCTTTCAATTCCCTCAACCTGATCAAGTTCTGAAATTAAGTCTAAAAAAGTATGTTCGTGTCTTTTATTTCCGAACTCACCTTTTCCGTAATCCCCGATATTAACCCCTGTTAAAACTATTTCTTTAATATCTCTACCAGCAATTTCCCTGGCATTCAATAAAACATTTTCAATGGTATCTGAACGAGAAATTCCTCTGGCTAAAGGAATGGTACAATACGTACATTTATAATCACAACCATCCTGAACTTTTAAAAAAGCTCTGGTTCTGTCACCAATAGAATAACTTCCAATAAAGAAGTCGGTTTCTTCAATTTCACAAGAGTGAACAATTCCTTCTTTTTCTGACTTTTCAACATCATCAAGATAACTCAATATGTTAAATTTTTCTTTGGCTCCCAAAACCAAATCAACACCAGTAATCTGTGAAATTTCTTCAGGCTTCAGCTGTGCGTAGCACCCTACGATAACTACTAGCCCTTCCGGATTAGCTTTCATTGCTCTTTTTACGTGAAGTTTGCATTCACGATCTGCATTCTCAGTTACCGAGCAGGTATTAATTACGTAAACATCTGCTTTCTCATCAAAGCCTACCTTATCATAACCTGCATCTGTTAATTGGCGGGCAATAGTAGATGTTTCTGCAAAATTTAATTTGCAGCCAAGGGTATGAAACGCGGCAGTTCTATGAAAATTTGACATTTTTCCGTCCTAAATTTTATGGGTGCAAAGATAGTAATTTAAATAAAAACTCTAAATCGATTCAATCTATTGTTTATATTCGTTCTTAAGTTTCCATATTTGTTTCCAAGTTAAGCTTTACCTATCTATCAATTATATGTTTTCAAAACATTGTTTATAATAATCTTCAAGAATTTATACGATTGCATTTAATTTAGGTTTCTAATAATTTTTCATAAAAAATTATTTATTATTTTAACCCAAATTTCACACAAAAGAAAAAGCCCCATAATGAATGAGACTTAAATCAATGCGTATTTAAAAATTATTATGTTAATCTATTTCTCATTTCATTTTGGGTAATTAATAAAAGATAATTTATTTCAAGCATTTACTCTATTCAATAAGAAATAGATAAATTTAATATCGTGTATATTTTCAACAAAACCAATATCCTTAGTTTCTATAAACCTAAGGCATATTACTTTCTTAATTAATTCTAGTTCGAACATAAAAACCTATTCCTTCATATACCCATGCACTATTTCCATTTCCTAACTCATTAAAATTTGTAGTAAAAAAATGGTTACTACGACGACGGCCTCTATATCTATAGACAGGTGAATTCCCATCATAATCTGATCTTGCAGCCAAACCTAATACTCCTTCATTTACCCAGTCACTATTATTATCCACTTCATTACTCTGAGTAAGGAGCCGATCACCATTTCTTCTGTTATACCATCTTGTGATTTTATAATCAGGTGAATAAGCAGGCCATACACTCTTAGAATCCCCTACACTGCCTAGTACACCTCGATCTTCATAATTTAAATTGTTTCCTTCTGCCCGATCTAAAGTATAAAGATGATCAACTTTATTACTATTATAGAATACATATACTGGTATATTTCCTAGATTATTGGGTATTTGCGAAACAGAGAGAGAGTTTTGCTGGTTTTTTGTAAATGCAATGCTCTCATTATTTGGTGCTAAAGTAACATCATCATTCATTTCACTAGAGCAAGAGATAAGAACAAAGAATAGTGCCAAAATAGCAACAAAACCCATGTTGATTTTTTTCATAATACTGTATTTAAAAATTTTATATAATGGGCGTAAAATTATAAAATCTCTATAAAGTGACAAAAGGTTTTGTAACATAAAGAGCTATAATAGCTTATTTTTCTATCATTAAAATCTTATTTATTTTTTTTTAATTATTAGCTTTTAATAGGTTGATAATTTACTCTCTTTTTTATAATTTCAATCATTTTGACATACCATTATTACTCCAAATAATTTAATTCAAAAAAAATCAGGAAATAATTCCATCTTTTTTGTTTATTTTCTAATTTCAACTACGATTATCTTAATTTGTTCCTACAAACCTATTTTTTAATTCATCATTAAATTCCTGAGATTTATTTCTTGCGATAGAAAGCGTTTTCCACGCTTCATTCTTCATCATCTTGGCCATATAAACCAACTGTCCTATATGATAAGGATAATGAGCTAGCTGACGCAAAAAGGCATCAATAACTGAATGCGCTTCCCCTCTGATATAAATGGTTGCATATAGATTATCATCAGTGATTTGTCCCAAGGCATTAAAAAGACAACTCCACCCTTTTTCCCAAAAACTAATAACCTCCTGCTTCGTTGTAAATGTATTAATAAATTCTTCATCCCGGTTTCTTCCAGGTTTTTCACCATCTTCCGTTAAAAAGTTAGTCCATCTTGAAAGCATATTTCCTCCAATATGCTTAACTATAACAGCAATTGAGTTGCTCTCTTCATTAAATTGCCAGAATATCTGTTCGTCAGAAAGTTGTTCAAATGCCTTATCTCCGAGCTGTTTATAATATTCAAAACGTTTGATAAAAAGATCTTTCATACCATAAAAAAATAAGAACTAAGTTAATATTTTTCCAGTACATAGCAGCTAAATGTATTTACACTTTAGAATAAAAAGTATTTCATGAATTGTGGAACTAGTTATTACTTCTATTACTTGATGCTTGTAATATTTCCACAGAGGTTTTCAAGGTGAAATATTTTATGAAACGGACTTTTGACCTCATTCAGATGTTCTCTATCCTGGATAAAGGTATATCTGGAAGCAATGGAGTTCATATCTGAAACAATGACCAGCCAACACTCATCTACAGAGGTATCATAGTAAGGGAATTTTTCATTTTTCTTCTCGATCAGTTCTAAAATTTTCTCGGAACAAAGCTCATCAAACAGGTTCATATTATATTCATGGGTAATGAATACGTTTCTTCGATGAAAAGATTTTCTCAGACTTTTAACACACCCTACAGGTTTATTTCTTTTGATACTTTTATAGATGGAAAGAACATTTTCCTGTTGTTCTTCCGGAATATCAAATTTTATATTTGAATGAAATTCTAAAAAATAAACACCACGATATTTCGTAGTGTCCTCTTGTTCTAATAGTATTTCTGCCTGACGGAAAACCTTATTTAAATTGCTTTCCACCTTTTTCATTTCTAAATGATTGATTACCTCAGTAAGCTCTATCCCAATCTTTTTGTCATTAAAATTAGCAATAAAGTCGGGGCTTTCACAGGTAAGGTTTTCGAACTTAACTTCAGGAAAATGGTGCATAAAAGAATTGAGCAATAAAATTTCAGCTTTCTTCTTGTATTTTTCACGATCGTGAAGCTGAGATTCATCTATTTTACGGTGATACTTTTCTATCGGCTTTTTTTTCAAATGTCGATTGAGATAATATAAGTTTAGATTTTTGATTAAATCTTCATCTGAAAATACCTTTTTCATGTCTGCTTTTTTATTATGATTAAATAAAACGTGGACTCTACAATTTCATGTTAGAAGTTTTTGATTATCAAAAAATTACACTTAAAGGTAAGTAAAAAAAATATTCAATAGATACTTTTAAAAATAATTTATCAAATATTTAATGTAGGCTTTATTTTCATAATCGATACCTTTGCCTTTTTAATACAAAATCGTGATTCATGGATTTTAAAAATTTTAAAATACCTTTCAGCATCAACCCTCAATATTCTACAAAAGTTGCCTATTTTTCAATGGAATTCGCTATTGAACAGGTCTTAAAGATATATTCAGGAGGACTTGGCTTTTTGGCAGGATCTCATATGAGAAGTGCTTATAATCTAAAGCAGGATCTTATAGGAATTGGTATTCTTTGGAAGTTCGGGTATTATGATCAGGCCAGAAATCATGATCAGACTTTACAACCGGTATGGACTAAGAAAATGTACAGTTTTCTGGAAGATACAGGAATTAAATTCCAGATTGAGATCCACAGCGCACCGGTGTGGGTAAAAGTCTGGTATCTGGATCCTGAGATTTTCAATACCGCCCCAATGTTTTTTCTATCCACAGATGTTCCTGAAAATGATCACATCTCAAAAACAATCTGTCATAGGCTCTATGACGCCAACGAATCTACCAAGCTTGCCCAATATATTTTATTAGGAAAAGGAGGTGCCAGATTACTGGATGAAATGAATATCGAAAGAGATACCTATCATTTAAATGAAGCCCATGGTCTTCCTGCCGCATTTCATTTATTAAAAAAATACAACGGAGATTTAAATAAGGTAAGGGAAAAATTGGTTTTTACTACCCATACTCCGGAAGAGGCAGGAAATGAAAAACATAATCTCAAATTGTGTTATGATATGTCTTATTTTTCAGGGTTTAGCATGGAAGAGGTTAAATGTATTGAAGGGGCAGACGATGATCGTTTCAACCATTCTCTTTGTGCATTAAAGATGGCTAAAATTGCCAATGGGGTTTCTAAACTTCACGGAACCGTTTCCCGGGCAATGTGGAATAAATATCCGGGTATCTGTGAAATTAAATCGATTACCAATGCACAGGAATTCAAATACTGGGCAGACAAACGTCTTTACAATGCTAAAGATGAAAATGACGAAACGGTATTTGATTACCGTAAAAAACATTTAAAAAGGAGACTTTTCAAAATTGTTGCAGATCAGACAGGAAATTTATTCAATCCCAATATTTTCACCATTGTCTGGGCAAGGAGATTTGCAGGGTACAAACGTGCAGATATGCTGTTACATGATAAGGAAAGGTTTTACAGATTACTTAACCATCCGCAATATCCTGTTCAGATCATCTGGGCCGGAAAGCCCTACCCCATGGACTATTCTGCAATTTCCACTTTTAACACCCTTGTTGAAGAAAGTAAGAATCATAAAAATATGGCAGTTTTAACAGGCTATGAGCTTTCTTTAAGTAAATCTTTAAAGCAAGGTTCTGATCTTTGGTTAAACAATCCAAGAGTTCCAAGAGAAGCATCTGGAACTTCAGGAATGACAGCAGCGATGAACGGATCTGTCAATTTATCAACCGATGACGGATGGATTCCCGAATTTGCAAAACATGGAGAAAATTCTTTCGTAGTACCAAAGGTTGATTATTTAAACATGAGTATTTACGAACAAGACAACTATGATCTAAATGCCTTATATGAAATTCTTGAAAATGAAATCCTTCCTACGTATTATGATAATATAAACAAATGGAGAAAAATCCAATACAACTCAATGAATGATGTTAAGGATCAATTTAATAGTGATAGAATGGCTGATGAATATTATAAGGAGCTTTATACCTACTCAGGGATAGAATTGTAAAATTGTAGAATACGAAAGGGCAAAAGGGCGGAAAGGCCGAATTGCAAAACTGTGAAATCGTGAAATTGTAAAATCGAGGGAGGTAATAAGGAATTGAGGTTTTGTACTCCTTTGTGTATAAATATTTACAGATTAAAATAAACGTTGCCGGAAAAACTTTCCGGCAACGTTTATTTTAATCAATCTTTTTTCTTTTTAGGCACTTTGAGTCCTTTTTCTCTGGCTTCGGAAATACCTATAGCCACTGCCTGCTTTCTGCTTGTCACTTTATCTCCGGAAGAGGATTTTAATTTCCCTTCTTTGAATTCGTGCATTACTTTTCCTACTTTGTCCTGAGCTTTATCGGAATATTTGGTCTTGCTCATGATGTTATTTTTAAGATTTTGGTAGGGATACCCCTAGTTCATAAACTTTAGCATGCTTCAAATATTTTGAGCGCTCTCTTGAAGTGACCGATTCAAGGTGATCATTTTTTATCACAATAATTGGATCTTCCGTATTTTCAATTTCAAAATTGGCGAAATATCTTTCTTCAGGGCTGGTTTTATCATTTTTAGCCTTTATCTTTTGTAGTTCCTCTGCATATTTTTTAAATCCGGGATCGGAAGAATGGATAAATTTATATTCATCTCCCGCATCCACGTAATAATGAAGCTTTTTTTCAATCAGTCCGGCTTCATCGGTAATCTGTGGATTATCATTTCCATCTTTAAAGCTTACCTCTACTAAAGTTCCTCCTTTTTTCTGTGCACATCCTTCCGCATCTTTGAAACTTGAAAACCCCGTGTAAATAATTTGATCACTAAAAACGTAACGGTTCAGCTTCTGATTGTAGGCATTCGTTTCCATAATTATTATTTTAATTTGATTTATAATAATACATTCAATTTTTTTGCCAAAGCCTTACATTAAAAAGCTTTTTTGTGCATTTGATAAAATTATTATCTTTGAATCTCTTTAAAATTAGAAATGAAAAAATTCCTATTAACGCTTACTGTCGCTGCAGCTTTTCAAAATGTATCGGCACAAGAAATCACATTAGATAAAATATATTCAGGGTACTACCGTGGGAAAGGCATTGCCGGAATCTCCTCAATGAAAAACGGAGAAAATTATCTGGTTATAGAACAAGGCGGAATCGCAAAATATTCTTACAAAAATTCTCAAAAGGAAGGAAATATTGTAGACGGCCAATATCAAAGCTATGAATTTTCTGATGATGAGTCGAAAATTCTCCTGCTCAAAGAAAGCCAGCCTATTTACAGACATTCTTTTTTAGGAAAATTTGATATAAAAGATTTAAAGTCAGGAAAGGTCATCAGTCTGAATAACGGAAAAAACATTCAGGAGCCAAGATTTTCACCAGATGCTTCGAAAGTAGCATTTATCGCTGAAAATAATTTATTTTTCCAGGATTTGAATTCAGGAAAAATCACTCAGATTACTACTGATGGAAAGAAAAATTCAATCATCAACGGATTAGCAGACTGGGTATACGAAGAAGAATTTGGGCATGCAAGACAATTTGAATGGACCAAAAATTCTGACGCCATTGTGTTTGTAAAATCAGACGAAAGCCAGGTTCCTGAAATTTACATTCCACTTTACGGCAATTCATTGTATCCAACAGAAATGCGTTATAAATACCCTAAAGCAGGTGAGAAAAATTCATTGGTATCAGCACAATTGTATCGGATTGATTCAGGAAAAGCAGTGGCACTAAATCTGGGCTCTTTTAAAAATTATTACATTCCTAACGTTTTTCAAACTGCAAAACCGGACGAAATCGTTTTAATTACTTCTGAAAGAATTCAAAATGCTTCGGATGTTTTAAAAGTTAATACCAAAACAGGAGCTGTTCAGAAGTTATTTACCGAAACTGATGAAAAATGGATTGAGACAGACAGCCCTACACTGGAATTTCTTGAGGACGACTCATTCCTTTGGGGTTCGGAACGAGATGGACATCGGCATTTATATTGGTATGACAAAGATGGCAAGTTGAAAAAACAAGTTACCAAAGGAGATTGGGAAGTAACCGATTATTATGGCTACAATCCAAAATCTAAAGAAATTTATGTTCAGACGACAGAAAAAGGCAGCATCAACAAAGTAATTTCCAAGATTAACATTGAAAATGGCAAATCTCAGCTGATTTCTAATGCTGAAGGTAATAACTCAGCTAATTTCAGTAAAAATTATAATTATTTTATTGAAACCTCTTCTACTGCTTCAAAACCATATACTTTCGTATTAAAAGACGGAAATGGTAAAACAGTAAAAGAACTTCAGAATAATAGTGATCAACTTCAAAAACTCAAAGCTGACAATTTTATTGAAAAAGAATTCATCACCATTCCAAATGCAGCAGGCGACCAAATGAATGCCTGGATCATAAAGCCTAAAACCTTCGATCCTAAGAAGAAATATCCCTTATTTATGTTCCAGTATTCAGGGCCAGGTTCTCAACAGGTTTCCAATTCATGGGACAACGGGAATACTTTATGGTTTAATCATTTGGCGCAGAAAGGATATATTGTAGCTTGTGTAGACGGACGTGGAACCGGATACAAAGGTGCAAAATTCAAAAAAGTAACCTACATGAATCTTGGGAAATACGAAATTGAAGATCAGATTACTGCCGCAAAATGGTTTGGAAACCAATCTTATATTGATAAAACCAGAATTGGAATGTTCGGATGGAGCTTTGGTGGATATATGACAAGCTTAGCAATGACTAAAGGAGCTGACGTCTTCAAATTAGGAATTGCAGTTGCTCCGGTAACGAATTGGAGATATTACGATTCAGTATATACGGAAAGATTCTTGAGAACACCACAGGAAAATGCTGATGGATATGATAAAAACTCTCCGACAGAGTACGCCAATTTACTTAAAGGAAAATTCTTACTCATCCACGGTACAGCTGATGACAATGTTCATTTCCAGAATTCCATGGAATTCTCTGAAGCATTGATTCAGAATAAAAAACAGTTTGACTTTATGGCTTATCCGGATAAAAATCATGGTATTTTTGGAGGAAACACAAGGCCTCAGTTATATCAGAAAATGACCAACTTTATTGTAGAGAATTTATAATCTATTTATTATAAAATTTTAAAACCTTCCAAACGAGTTTGGAAGGTTTTTTATTGTAGTCAACTTATGAATTTAGCTTGCGGCCATAGTCTTTAGCCTATTGTGATGATGTAATTTATATCCCATTTATTAAGAAATATGATTATCTCAGAATTTTATATTATAGCCTAAAGTAAATCTGGTACCGAAGATGTTGAAATGCTGAGAATCATACGCCGCCTGAGGATATCGTCCATTAAAAGTAACGGCATTATATGCCTGATCATAATCCTCAGGAGATACATTCACGAGCCTCCATCTTGGAATAACATTAAAGACATTAAGCACACCTACATTAATGGTATTTTTATCATTGATATGAAAATTGATCATCAAATCGGTAGTCATTCTGGTTCTGAATTGCAGGTAAGCCATAACAGCTTCATTAGGAGCATTCCATCCAGCGTAGGCATCTGGAGAAGTTCCATCATTAACAAATTTAGCCGTTCCAAATATGGTATTATTTACCGAAAAATTCCATTTCTGGATAGTGTAGTCAATTCCAGCGACTCCTTTGAAAGCAGGGCGCGAAGTTGTTGTAAGTGCTTCTTCCATCCGATTAAAAAAAGGATCCTTCCCTTCTCTTTCCTGATTTAAAGTTTCAAGCATTCTTGATTGTCTTAAGATTTTGGAGTAATTCACATTCGCAGCAAGATTAACAGCCATTTTCCCTTTACCTAAAGCGATATTTCTGTAATTAGCTACCATATCAGCTCCAATCGTTTGGGTGTTAATACCATTGATAAAGAAACTTGCAGAAGCGACATTAGCTATTCCAAGATCTCTCATTCTTGAACTCAAAAGAATTCGGTCTCGAATAGTAATCCAATAACCATCAATCGTCACTGAAAAATTTTTGTTAGGCTGAATACCAAATCCTGATGTAAAATTAAGCGATCGCTCCGCAGTAAGCTTTGGAATCCCTACTTGAGTCGCTTCAGGACTAACATTACTGAATAATCCTTCTACAAATACGGATCCATTAGTAAAGGAAGCCTGATTCGTAGAAAGGTATATCTGCTGTAAAGAAGGAGCTCTGAAGCCTGTAGAAGCAGAAGCTCTAAAAATAAGTTTCTTTCCGATAATATCCTGCCTTAAACTACCTTTCCATACAAAAGCACTTCCAAAATCACTGTAATTTTCATACCGGACAGTAGCATTAAGAGCTGTTTTTTCTGAGAAGTCAAAGGCCGCATCTGCATACACTCCAATATTGGAACGGGAAAACTTTCCAGCAGAAGAAGCATTCATACCCGGGAATGAGATTGCTCCGGGAACCGGCATATAAGAAGCCAGATCACCAGCATATATTTCATACCATTCTCTTCGGGCTTCAGTACCAAAAGCAATGGCAAACAAGTCCGAAAAACGTCGGTTAACATCAATATTTCCTACCAGATTATTAAATCTGAAGCCACCAGGACTA
The DNA here is from genome assembly GCF_002285635.2 of Chryseobacterium piperi. NCBI lineage: Bacteria > Pseudomonadati > Bacteroidota > Flavobacteriia > Flavobacteriales > Weeksellaceae > Chryseobacterium > Chryseobacterium piperi. The sequence goes on from NZ_CP023049.2 coordinate 2,325,035, forward strand.
AAGCTGGTAGGGCTATTGAGTCCCAGCTCAGGATTAAAGGTATTTCTTACCGTATATAAAATTTCGTTTCCTCCTGTTGTGGCACTGATATCAATAGCCCAATCGCTGAGGGTTTTGGTTTTAAAGCCTAAAGTTCCTCCGTAATCGGATATATTTCCCTCGAAAGTTGGACCGAAACCAATATAACCATCCATAGAATTAGGGACAGGAGCTAGAGGGTTATTTTCAGGCCCTACCCAATAGGATGGGCGATAATTGGCAAAGCTATTCACCTTCTTGGCAACATAAGAAGCATTTCCGTAGAACCTGCTTCTTTCAGAGACAGGAACCATCGCATTAGCCAAAATACTCATGCTTGTTTTTTGTGGCATTGCATTTTTATTTTGTGCATCGGGAAATCTGGTAAGGTATTCATCTACAGTAGCCTGAGGTACTCCAAAAGTTTGCGCTTCCCATTTGGCATTTACTCTGCCATTTCGATAGGCATAATTATTATTTTGCAAGCTTGTAGCAATAGTAATAAAACCTCCTTTTTTGAAGGTTGTTCCGGTAATAGCATTGAGATTTTGAGAAAAACCATCTCCCTTAGAATATAATCCTGCATTAAAATTAACCTCCGAAAAGCTGATATTATCTTTTAAAATAACATTCACTACGCCAGCAATAGCATCAGATCCATATTGAGCAGAAGCTCCATCCCGCAGGATTTCAATTTTCTTTATTGCAATATTGGGAATCGAAGAAAGATCTGCTCCTGTCTCTCCTTTTCCAATAGTATTTTGGGTGAAAATAAGGGAGGATTGGTTTTTTCTTTTGCCATTAACCAGAATAAGGGTTCTTGAGGATCCTAAATTTCTTATTTCATAAGGATCAAGTAAGGAGGTCGCATCTTGCACAGCAGCACTGGTAGAATTAAAGGAAGGGATTCTGTATTGTAAGGCCTGATCAACCGTGTTATAGCCCGATGACTGTAGAATGGTCGCATCAATAGCATCAATGGGAAGAGGAGTAGATATACTTGATCGAGGAGCTACTCTTGTACCGACCATGATCACTTCATCAATAGATTTTTCTTTGTTAAGACTGTCTTTGTTTTGTGCATAAAGAACGCCCATATTCCCAAGGAGGAATGTAATAGCAATTGAATATTGTCTCATACGCTTTGTATTTTTTTTAAATTATCGTTATTTCAAATAATTAACATTTTTAATAATTTTTAAGCGACAAACATACAATAAAAACATATTTATTATAAAACTTTATGATAATTTAACAAAATAAAATCAAAAATAACTCATTAATTAATTTTAGTAAAAGACATCACAGAGAAAATTAAATACTAGATTTTTAAACATCACTATTAATTTCATTAATCGTTTTGAGAGAATATTATTTATTTTATCAATTAAAATTAAAAACTTATTTTTGGGGAATTTGAAATTTGAATATATGAAGACTAAACATCCTAAGGGCCTGCCTTTTCTCTTTTTTACTGAAATGTGGGAACGTTTCGGATATTATTTGATTCTAGGTATTTTCGTCCTTTATGTCATTGAGCCCACAGGATTAAAAGGAGGCCTCGGACTTCCCGACAAAACAGCTGATGATATTTTCGGAACCTACATCGCTCTGACTTATCTTACCCCCTTTATTGGTGGTTTTTTAGCCGATAGAGTTTTAGGATACATTAAATCTATCTATCTGGGAGGAATCTTAATGGCAGCAGGATATATCGGGATGGGTATTTTCAAAGATCTGCCACTATTCTACACTTCTTTAGCATTAATTATCATAGGAAATGGCTTTTTTAAGCCAACGATTTCTACTCTTTTAGGAAATCTTTATTCGGAAGAACCTTATAAAGCAAACAAAGACTCGGGGTATAATATTTTCTATATGGGAATTAATATCGGAGCATTTATCTGTAATATTATTGCAGCCTTCATGCGTAATAAATTTGGCTGGGGAGAGGCATTCATTACTGCCGGAGTAGGGATGCTCGTCGGCATGGTCATCTTCACCATTGGAAGAAAGCATTATATCCATGCGGCACAGATGAAACCAGTTCAGGAAGGAGATACTAAGCTTTCAGAAATTTTAATGAAGGTATTTTTGCCTGCTATCATAGCCGGAATGATCGGATGGTTTATTCCTAATAATATTTTCGGAAGCGATAGTACCGACGCCTTCATATTTGCATGCCTCCCTGTTATTTATTTTTACGGATCGCTTTACTTCAAAGCCAAACCCGGAGAGAAAACATCAATTGGAGCTTTATTATCTGTATTCCTAATCAGTATGTTTTTCTGGGCAGTTTTTAAACAAAACGGAACAGCCTTAACAAGATGGGCCAACTATTATACTGACAGAAGCGTACCCGCTTCTATAGAAAAACCTTTGGAAAACATCTATATGGTGGACGGGAAAAGCTACAAAGACAAGGAGGTTCCTGCTTATGATGACCAGTACCAATCACAAAAAGACAAAGATGGTAAAACCATCAAAACAATCGGAAAAGATGTTTATTTTAAAAACATCTCTCCTGAACAACGGGCAACATTAGAGAAAAACCCTGAAAAACAGGTATTTCTTTACAATACAGAGTTATTCCAGTCTATCAATCCGTTTTGGGTTATTGCTCTAACCCCAGTTGTCGTTGGATTCTGGGCCCTACTTCGAAGAAAAGGAAAAGAGCCACTGACACCAACAAAAATTGTTTTAGGGCTATTTATCTCAGCTTTATCCTGCCTGGTGATGGTTTTAGCCGTAATGGCCGGAGATAACGGAGCTGTAAAAGTTTCCCCGTGGTGGCTGGTAGCCGGCTATGGAGTCATTACAGTAGGGGAACTCTGCCTTTCACCAATGGGGCTATCTTTTGTATCCAAACTTTCTCCACCAAGAATCACCGCATTAATGATGGGAGGATTTTTTCTTGCTAACTCTGTAGGAAATAAACTTTCAGGTATTTTAGCAAGTACATGGTATAATTATGATAATAAAATGAATTATTTCCTTGTCAATTTCGCATTATTAATTTTTGCAACATTATTAGGTCTTTCAATGTTAAAAAGATTAAATAGAATCATGAAAGAAAAAGGACATTAACGCTCCTTTTCAGATATAAAATTAAAGCCGTAGCTAAGTTCTACGGCTTTTTTATTTAAATATAAAATTAAAACCTTGCCAAAAACTCAAAAAAAACTATATTTGCTAGTCTTAACAAAAAATTAACAATAAGAATGGATAATATTGAAGCATTAAGTCCGAAACCGGATGAATTTGTAGAGAATAAAGGTTCCAGACATCCAAAAGGATTATGGGTTCTTTTCGGAACAGAAATGTGGGAACGTTTCAACTTTTATGGAATGAGAGCATTACTTACCTTATTTATGGTAAACTCTCTCTTAATGAAGGAGGCTGATGCATCTATTATTTATGGAGGTTTTCTTGCTTTATGTTATTTAACACCACTTTTAGGAGGTTTTATTGCAGATAAATATCTGGGAAATAGAAACTGTATTATCTTAGGAGGGAGCCTTATGGCCATAGGGCAATTTTTACTTTTCCTGAGTGCATCTACATTTTCTGAAAGTTTAGGGGGAGCAAAAACCTTTATGTGGTTAGCTTTATTCATTATTATTTTCGGAAATGGTTTCTTCAAACCGAATATTTCTTCAATGGTGGGAAGCCTTTATCCTAAACAAGAAAAATCTAAATTAGACTCTGCTTTTACCATTTTCTATATGGGTATTAACATTGGAGCATTTTTGGGTCAATTTATTTGTCCTTACTTAGGAGATGTTAAAGACTCTGAAGGAGTTAGAGATATTTTCGCTTTCAAATGGGGGTTTCTGGCTGCATCCATTGCAATGATCATTGGAACAGTAACTTTTTTCATCCTTAAAAATAAATATGTTGTAACTCCTGAAGGCAGACCAATTGGAGGATTGCCTAAAAATAGTTCAAGTGCAGATTTTGAAGAAGGAGAAACTCAAACTGCAAAATTCTCAGGACAGTCTATAGGAATAGCAACTGTATTATTTGTTGCTCTTTTCTTTGTATTCAGATATATTTTGGTAGGAGAATTTGGATTCAATTCGGTAGGAATGGGACAACTTATCAAAGGGCTTATTTATCCGTTTATTTATGCTGCAGGGATCTCTTTAGCATTTTTGATCATGAGCTCTGCTGAAAACAAAGTGGAAAGACAGAGAATCTGGGTAATTTATATCGTTTCGTTCTTTATTATTTTTTTCTGGGCTGCTTTTGAGCAGGCAGGTTCTTCATTAACATTTATTGCAGATAACCAAACAGACAGGAGTATTTTTGGATGGAACATGCCTCCATCAATGGTACAGATTTTCAATGGAATGTTTGTTGTAGCATTGGCGTTGCCTTTCAGTATCCTTTGGGACAAATTAAGAGCTAAAGGAAAAGAACCGGTTTCTCCAATGAAACAAGCGATAGGTCTAGCTTTAATAGCTTTAAGTTATTTTATTATTGCCTATAACGTAAAGGACTTAGGAAATACAGGCTTATTAGCGATCAAATGGTTAATGCTATTGTATTTAATTCAAACCATGGGAGAGCTTTGTTTATCACCCATCGGATTATCATTGGTAGGTAAGCTTGCCCCAAAAAGATTTGCGTCTTTATTATATGGAGTTTTCTTCATTTCTAACGCTGCGGGTTATGCTTTGGCAGGTTCTTTAGGAGCTATTATACCTGCTACAGGAGACAAGTTTGTAAAAGCAGAAAAACTAGGTGTAAACCTTCAGGATGTTTTAGACAAAAAAGTAACACTTACTCCTGAACAAATGGCATTATTTGAAAAAGAACAACTACCTATTGCCAATACAACTTTTGCTGGCGTAGAAATTCATAATTTATTTGAATTCTTCATGGTATTTGTAGTACTTTGTGGTATTGCATCGGTAATCCTTGCTATACTTTCAACAAGATTAAAGAAAATGATGCATGGCGTAGGCTAGTTTCATTAATAAAATACTATAAAAAACCTCTGCTAAGTCAGAGGTTTTTTTATAAATTAGCACGCTGTTTCAAAATGAAGTAGCCTATAGATTATTTTTCAATTACTATGTATACATTAGAAGAAATACAAAATTTTAAAGGAAAGTATCCTAAGCAGCTTTGGACGCTATTCACAGTAGAAATGTGGGAGCGTTTTTGTTTTTATGGGATGCGTGGAGTTCTTACCATCTTTATGGTAGATCAACTAGGCTTATTAGAAGATAAGGCCAACTTACAATATGGAGCCATACAGGCTTTCATTTACGCTTTTACATTTATCGGAGGTATTTTCGCTGACAAAATCCTGGGATTCAAAAAATCTCTGGTATTTGGGGGGGGCTTATTATGACGATAGGTAATCTTATCATTGCTTTATCTCCACATGATTTCTTTTATTTTGGAATTACTTGCTCTATTATCGGAACAGGATTTTTCAAACCCAATATCTCGTCAATGGTAGGGGAACTCTACAAAGAAGACGACCCAAGACGGGATGCCGGATATGGACTTTTCTATGCGGGAATTAATATCGGAGGACTTTTAGGTGGTGCATTATGTGTTTACCTGGGAAAATACCACTCATGGTCATGGTGTTTCCTTGCTGCTGCAGTCGTGATGATTCTGGGTCTGGCTACATTTTTCGCTACTAGAAAAACGCTAGGTCCTATTGGAGATTCTCCCTTACAAATTCTACCTAAGTCAAAAAGAACTTTACCTGAAGTAATGGTATATATTGGTGCGCTACTAAGTATGCCTCTGATTTTCATTATGGTAAAAAATACAATTATACTGACTATTTTATGTATTTAATAGGCATCGTTGCTGTTGGCTATTTTATCTTTGAAACACTAAAGCAAACCACACCTTACCAGAAAAAGCTTGTTGCCGCTTTCATATTTATTTTCATGTACTTTTTGTTCAACTCTATTTATGAGCAAAGTGGTGGATCTTTATCTCTATTTGCTAAAGACAACCTTGTCCATAAGCTATTAGGTTTTGGAATGGATCCCAATGTCATTAACAATAGTGCCAACTCTTTCTTCATCATTATATTTAGTCCACTTATTGGTCTGGCATGGGTAGGATTAAATAAAAAGAAACTGGAACCCAATACCATCAATAAATTCGGAATTGGATTTCTATTTCTTGCCGCAGGTTTCTTTTTATTCTACAGTTTAAGATTCTTTGCCGGTGCAGATGGAAAATCCTCTCTTAATTTATTTACCTTCACATGGTTAGTAATTACTTTTGGAGAGCTGTGTTTAGGTCCCATAGGAATGTCTATTATAACAAAATTATCTCCTAAGAAGATGTTTGGTATGATGATGGGTTTGTGGTTCTTAGCAAGTGCTTTCGGGCAATTTGCAGCCGGAAAAATCGGTGCCAGCTTTTCTGAAGCCAACGTAGGAAACACCAACATGAGTAAGCTAATTGCTTATACTGACGGATATAAGACTCTGGGTATTTATGCATTAGTAGCCGGAGTGGTACTGATTTTGATATCCTCATATGTCAGAAAACTAATGCAAGACGTAAAATAAAACATAAGCTTATTATGCTTATTTTTATTAATAATTAAAATTGTATGAAAAAAATACTAAGCATAATAAGCCTTTTATTAATAACCTTTAGTTTTGCCCAGATAAAATGGATGACCATTGAGGAAGCATTAAAAGCCCAAAAGCAGAGCCCCAGAAAGATCCTTGTTGATTTCTATGCAGACTGGTGCGGGCCATGCAAAATCATGGATAAAAAAACGTATGGACATCCCGTGATTGCTCAGATTTTAAATGAGAATTACTACCCTGTTAAATTCAATGCTGAAGAAAAGAAAGATATTCAAATTTTTGGAAGAACCTTTTCAAACCATAATAAAGACCAGAAAAAGGGAAAAAATTCTTTACATGATTTCACTCAATATATGAATGTCTCAGCAGTTCCGAGCACTGTATTTTTAGATGAAAAAGGAGGTCCTATCACTATTTTACAGGGAGAATTATCCGCTAAAGAGCTTGAACCTTATCTGGAGCTTATTTCAAAAGAGCTTTATAAAAAGATAAAAACAAGAGAACAATGGGAAGACTATCAGAAGAAATTCAAATCTAAAATAAAGGATTAACCGGAAATTTATGTTTCCACCTTCCAAAATACATAATTAAGACTTTCAATTTTTTGGAAGTTTTTTTTATTTTACCGAAATTCGGACTTTTATTTTTTCATTCACAAGTCAAAACCTGAATCCAAACTAAAATTGAATCTTGAAACTTCCATAGAATACGTTAAAGGAATCGGTCCTGAAAAAGCAAAACTCATTAAAAGTGTTTTGGGAATTTCGATTGTAGAAGATCTTCTTAACTTCTACCCTCTTCGCTATCTGGATAAAAACAAAGTATACAAGATAGCCCAGCTTCGGGAAAACAATCTCGATATACAGCTCAAAGGAAAAATCACCCATGTTCAGGAAATCCAAACTGGAAAAACCAAAAGACTTACGGCAAAGTTCAATGACGATAGCGGAACTATGGATCTGGTATGGTTTCAGTATTCAAAATGGCTTAAAGAACAATTACCCATTAACCGTGAAATTTACATTTTTGGGAAAATAAATATATTCAATAATCAGTTTTCCATGCCTCATCCGGAAATTGAGATTGAGGAAAAAAAAGAAAATGATAATCGGCTCAAGCCTATTTATCCAAGTTCAGAAAAACTAACCAAACGTGGATTAAATCAAAAGTTTTTTCAGAATGTTCTGAGAAATATCTGCAAAGAAATACCAAATCTTATTCAGGAAAATTTACCTGATTATTTAATACAGTCTTTTAAGTTCTTATCGAGACAGCACACTTATTTAAATATCCATTTTCCTCAAAATTTAGATTATTTTGAGAAAGCTAATTACCGGCTGAAATTTGAAGAATCATTCTTCTTTCAGTTAGGCTATGGCTTAAAAAAGCTTCATCATAAAAGCCAATCTTTCGGAAATCCTTTTCCTATTGTTGGGGATTATTTCACCAATTTTTATGAACATCATATTCCATTTGACCTCACCAATGCTCAAAAAAGAGTTTTAAAAGAAATTCGTTTGGACATGAAAAAGCCTATTCAAATGAATCGTCTTTTACAGGGCGATGTAGGCTCTGGAAAAACAATGGTAGCCCTTCTTACCATGCTCATTGCTATGGACAATGGTTTTCAGAGCTGTATGATGGCTCCAACAGAAATTCTGGCGCAACAGCATTATAACGGCATAAAGGAATTATTGGAAAAAACAGATATTAATATACGTCTGCTAACCGGGTCTACAAAAGCTGCCGAAAGAAAAATTATTCACCAGGAGCTTGAGAATGGAGAACTGTCTATTTTGGTGGGAACCCATGCCGTTCTAGAAGATAAAGTAAAGTTTAAAAATCTTGGGATCGCAATTATCGATGAACAGCACAGATTTGGTGTTGCTCAAAGAGCAAAACTTTGGGCTAAGAATAAGATTCCACCCCATATTTTGGTAATGACCGCCACTCCTATCCCAAGAACTCTTGCCATGAGTTTTTATTCTGATCTGGATGTTTCTGTGATTGATGAAATGCCTGTGGGAAGAAAGCCAATCATCACTGCCCATAGACGCGAAAAAGACAGGACCTTTGTCTATAATTTCTGTCGTGACGAAATCAGAAAAGGCCGGCAGATTTATTTTGTTTATCCATTAATTGAAGAATCCGAAACATTGGATTATAAGAATTTAATGGAAGGTCTAGACCATGTAATGAATTCTTTCTCAGATTATAATGTTACGATGCTTCATGGCAAAATGAAACCTGACGAAAAAGATGCTGCTATGAATTATTTCGCTTCCGGAAAGGCAGAAATTATGGTGGCTACCACTGTAATTGAAGTCGGGGTCAATGTTCCCAATGCTTCTGTTATGGTCATCGAAAGTGCTGAAAGGTTTGGATTATCACAACTCCATCAGCTACGTGGGCGCGTTGGCCGTGGAGCTGAACAAAGCTATTGTATTTTAATGACTTCCGATAAACTGTCTGCTGAAAGTAGAACCCGTATCAAAACAATGACAGAAACTAATGATGGTTTTAAAATTTCCGAGGTAGATATGCAACTTAGGGGGCCAGGTGATATTTTAGGCACCCAGCAAAGTGGTGTTGTAGATTTTAAAAGATTAGACCTGGTAAAAGATTCAGCCATTATCAAAACTACCAAAAAAGCTGTTGAAAAAATCCTTGAAACAGATCCTCTCTTAGCAAAACCTGACCATCAGATCATAAAAAATTATTACCTAAAATACTACAAAGGGAAAAATAAATGGAGCAAAATTTCATAAAAAAACCGCAAAAAGAAAATGATCTTTCCGCGGCCCCCTTATAAAACTGTTATTTAGAAGAAATTACTTTTTCCAATTAAAAAATTTATTTAGTAGAATGCTTACTGATGTTGTGAAATGGGCATGAATTGAAAATATTTATAACATCTGTCTTGCGCTATAAGCTGCTACTAAATAAATTGTAAAAAACAAAATGAATTATGTTTCCAACTTACTTATTATAAAAACTAACTGTGTTTGTTAAAGAATTTCAAGAAACGAATATAATATTCTCTAACTTTCAAGTTTTCATGATTGTACCGTTTTGTTTAAAGATCTTCTACGCTTTACGCTGGAAATTAATAATCCATTTTGTTTGACTAACATTGTGATTTACATAATTTAGTTTCCTAAACAGAAACAATTATTATTCACATTTATTATTGTCATTTATGATTAATTTGTGTTAGCTTTTTTGCTGATACAAATTTCATTAATTGAGGCTAATAAGCACTTATATGATTACATTGAATCGTTACAAAATTTTCACCTTTGTGTGAATATTATATATTATAAATATAAATTTATTGTTACAACAAGGCATTTTCCAGTTCCCTGTCTACCCAATTTTTAAAATAAAATTATCTTTATTAAGCCCTGATGTTTGATACTGCCAATTAAGAGTTATAACATCAGAAACCACTCTTTTTAAATCCTTATAATTATCCGGCTTTTTAATATAAATATTAGCTCCCTTTACGAGAATTCTTTCTATATCTTCTTCCGGTAAAGAATCAGAATATATTGCCGTAATCATATTGCTCAATCTCAAATCTATTTTTATCTCTTCCAGACATTCCAAACTACTTTTCTGAGAAATAGTATAGTTCATCATGATCATTTCAGGAATAAAAGCCTCAGCATTATTAAGATATTCCATCAAGTCCTTTCCATTTTGAAAAGATTGAACTTTCACGGCAATCTTTAAGTCTTTAAATATATTTTTAAATAAAATAATATTTCCTTCATCATCATCGGCAAGTATGACATTTAAATATTCTTTATTCATATAGCATTTTATTTGTGCTTCCTACACTTTGCTCTTTTCGTCTTTTTACAATAATCTTCTGAAACTGAGAAGGTGTAATTCCTGTGGTGTTTTTAAATTGAGTACTAAGATGAGCTACGCTGGAATAATTAAGTTTGTGAGCAATCTCAGTAAGATTAAGCTTATTATTAATAATCAGCTCCTTAGCATATTCTATTTTTTGTAAAATAATGAAGTTTTCGATCGAAGTATAGGCTACTTCAGAAAATAAGTTAGACAAATATCCATAACTATGCTTTAATTTTTCCGAAATATAGATTGAAGCTTTCACAGCTACAATATGATCTGAAAAAACCAATTCTACGATAGCATCTTTAATTTTTTGGACCAAAGCTATTTTTTGGCTTTCTATAATTTCGATGCCATAATCTTCCAGTTTCTTTTTGAAAATAGTATGCTGCTCCTGGGTGAATGATTCATAAAATTCTACTTCACCAAAATTCAGCAAGCGATATTTCAAACCTTGTTCTTTAAGTTTTTCATCCAACACTTTTTTACAAAGAGCATTGAAATCAAATTTCACATACATTTTCATCCCAGTATAAGTGTGTTAATTAATTTTGTAAATATAATATTTTATTTCATACAAAAGTGAAATAGCATAAAAAAATTAAAAAAACTTCATAAACGCAAAAAACTCCTGTATTTAAGAATACAGGAGTTTAAACACTAAGGATGAAAAAAATATACTGATAAAAAGCTAAGACAGCTTAAAACCAAGCATATGAATGTATTATTTTGAAGTGATTTGGTTCTATTGCAAATATGATTAAAAAATACAGTTCACTTGTTATAGAATTATAGGATAATGTTACACAATTATAAGTCTATAACTTGTGAATTATATACTCCATAAGAAAATCATCCATAACAAAGCCTCTTCCTATATCAAAAACGCCTTCATCATATACGGTATACCCCTGGGATTCATAGAATTTTCTTGCTGCGTTATGCTTATTCACATTAAGAATAATTCTGTTATTCCCACTCTCTAAAGTTTTCTGATTTAAAAAAAGAAGGGCTTCTTTTCCAAATCCTTTCCCTTTACTTTCAGGAACCAGATAGATCCGATGGAGCTTCGTCGTCCCATTTTCGTAATTATGTTCATATCCTATAAAGCCTTCAGGTGAGTCATCAGCTTCATCTATAATTAGATAATAATGGTAATGGGTACTTTGTAAATGGTTAGAAATTTCTTCTGTAGAATACATGGTGCTCAACATGTATTCCATCTGCTCATCAGAAAGTATATCTGAATAAGCATTTTCCCACGATCTTCGGGCTAAATCCTGAATTAAAGGGATTTCTTTTTCTGTTGCTTTAACTAATTTCATGATTTTTTGATTAAAAAAAGTGAAAAGCCGCAACCTTTCACTCATATTATTTATTTTTTAATAAATTGTGAATACAATTCACAATTTGACATTCAGGGTTAATTAAATCCCAGCCATTTCAGCTTTTATCTTGTTGTGCAGACCTTCGGATGCTACCACAAGAGGAAGTCTCAGATAGTTCTTGATGATTCCTTTCTCTGTTAAAATCACTTTAATCCCGCACGGATTTCCTTCAGCGAAAATCAGCCTCGTAATTTCCACAAGTTTATTATGAATTTCGTAAGCTTCTTTTACCTTACCATCTAACCCCAACTGAATCATGGTAGAAAATTCTTTAGGGTAGGCTTGTCCAATCACAGAAATAACACCATCTCCTCCTGCTAATGTAACAGGCAATGCAAATTCATCATCTCCCGATACCAAAGAAAACCCTTCTGGTTTCTTTCTCAAAATATCAAAGTACTGAAGAATATTAGGAGCTGCCTCTTTGATCATGATCAAATTAGGAAATTCCTTTGCTAAACGAATTGTAGTTTCAGCTTCTATATTCTGTCCTGTTCTCGAAGGAACATTATAAATAATGATGCTTTTCCCTGTAGAAGCAAGCATTTTATAATGCTGGTAAAGACCTTCCTGATTCGGTTTATTATAATATGGAGAAACAGATAAAATAGCTTCAAAAGATGATAAATCTGTTTCTTCAATTTGTTTTTTAACTTCCAGAGTATTGTTTCCACCGATTCCTAAAACCAATGGAAGGCGTTTATTATTTACCTTAATGATATGATCTACAACCTGTTTCTTCTCTTCTTTAGACAATGTTGCTGCTTCCGCTGTAGTTCCTAAAACTACTAAATAATTGGTTCCGTTATCAATGTTGTATTCAACAAGTTTTGTTAAACTGTCAAAATCAACGGATAAATTTTCATTAAAGGGTGTTACCAAAGCGACACCTACTCCTTTTAAAATGCTCATCTGTTAAAATTATTTTTTTCAAATTTAATAATTTACACCAAGAATTTATAATAAATAATAATGTTTTATTATACATATAATTATATTTGCATATACTTAAAGAAATTATGAAAAATAAATTCTTATTACTAGGAATTGCTTTGGTTTCGTTCACCTCTTGTAAAACAACTTCTTTACAAGTCGCTAATGTACAGACACAAAAAAATATTTCTATTAATAAAGAGCTGAAGAATGATGAGGCATTTATAAAAGTAATCGAGCCCTATAAACAAAAGCTGGATAAGGAAATGAACCAGAAAATTTCCCATAGTAATGTAGATCTTACCAAGCAGGGAGATAATAGTAACCTGGGAAACCTTTTAGCTGATTATACTTTTGAAGGAGCAGACGAATGGACAAAAAATCATCTCAAAAAAAATGTTGATGCTGCACTAATTAATATTGGCGGAATCAGGACATCGATTGGGAAAGGTGATATTTTGCTCAAAAACGTTTTTGAAGTAATGCCTTTCGAAAATGAAGTAGTTATTGTTAAAATGAAAGGAACTGACCTTCAGGGATTATTTCAATATTACGCAAAAAATCAGGTAAACAATCCTGTTTCTCATTTATATATAGAAACCAGTAACGGACAGCCAGTCAAAACCTTCATTAATGGCAAAGCAGTAAATCCTGATCAGGATTATTATATAGCCACATCCGATTATCTTGCACTAGGTGGTGACAATATGAGTTTCTTTGCAAAAGGAGAATCAATCCCAACGGGAATCAAAATGAGAGATTTATTCATTGATTATTTCAAGAAAAACTCAGAGGTTGTTCCGAATACAGATATTCGTTTAAATTTTATTGGTAAGAAGTAATGGACAGAAAAAGTTTTTTAAAAACAATAAGTGGTGGAACTTTAGCAATGGCTTTAGCACCCAATATGATGATGGCAGAGGATTTAAAATTAAATAGCTTATCCTCAAATAAACTTACTATCCTTCATACCAACGATCAGCACAGCAGAATTGAACCATTCGACGAAAGCTATACAAAAAATCCCAATCAAGGGGGATTTGCAAGAAGAGCAAGTTTAATCCAGCAAATCAGAAGCCAGGAAAACAATGTATTATTACTAGATTCCGGGGATATTTTCCAGGGAACTCCATACTTCAATTTCTTTGGAGGTGAACTTGAGTTTAAGTTAATGTCCATGATGAAATATGACGCTTCTACCATGGGTAATCATGATTTTGATAATGGGTTGCAAGGGTTTCTAAAGGTTTTACCTAATGCTCAATTTCCATTTATCTGTTCTAATTATGATTTTAAAAATACTGTTTTAGATGGAAAAACATCACCCTATAAAATCTTTAACAAAAATGGAATTAAAGTAGGAATTTTCGGAGTCGGAATTCAACTGGAAGGACTTGTTGGAAAAAAACAATACCAGGAAACAGTGTATTCAAATCCGATTGATGTTGCGCAACACTATTCAAACTTTCTGAAAAAAGAACAGAGATGTGATCTTGTCGTGTGTCTATCTCATATCGGTTATGATTATAAAGATGAACCCAACAAGGTAAGTGATAAAATATTAGCCGCTAACACAGAAAATATTGATATTATTTTAGGTGGACATACCCATACCTTCTTACCCGAGCCCCAAACTTTTAAAAACAGGCAAGGAAAAAATGTTCTGGTCAACCAGGTTGGATGGGCAGGACTTCTGCTAGGAAGAATAGATTTTTACTTTGACTCTAATAAAAACATACAACAAATCTCCTGGAATAATCAGGTTATAGACAGCAGCATAATAGCATAATATGAAAAAACTCTCTCTAATTTCCCTTGGTATTTTAGCATCCGTTCAATTTTTAAATGCCCAGATTATCTCTTCAAAAAAATGGTCGGATTTATTTTCCTACAATAATGTGATCGCCATGAAAGAGGATCATGGGAAAATAGTGGCAGCAGCAGAAAACGGAATTTTCTATTATACTATTTCAACAGGTGAAATTACGAAGTTATCCAAAGCCAATGGCTTACATGAAGTGAAAATATCGGCATTTGACTACAATCCACAAACTAAAATCGGACTGGTAGGCTATGAAAATGGATCTTTGGACGTCATTACCCAGAACGGAATTACTTATGTTGTTGATATTCCTATTGCCACCGGATACAACGGAAGCAAGAAAATCAATCATATTTCTATTACAGGAAACAAAGCTATTATTTCAGTTGGATACGGAGTTTCCATCTTTGATCTTAAAAAAAAGGAATTTAATGACTCTGCATTCTTTTTGTCAGGAGGACAGTATGAAGCGAGCAACGAAGCAACCATCCTTGATAATAAAGTCTTTTCTGTAACCAATACGGGATTGAAAAGTCATGAAATGAACACTACCTTCCCGGTATATTCTACATGGACAACGGAAATGCCCGGTACATTTACCCAGATTGATTCAGAGTCTGTACTTAGTTTTTCCTCGGCCAGTACAGTATACATTTATAACAATGGTACCTCTACCCCACTTTCTCAAACGTTTGGAAATGTACAAGATGTAGTGGTTAATGCAAATAACATTGTGGTAACGGACCAGAGCAGAATATATACCTTTAACACCAACGGAAACTATACTGGAGTGGCAAGTTTTGGAGAAGATTGTAATACCGCAACCACAGTAGGCTCTAAAATATATGGAGGAACAATATTTTCAGGGATTAAGGACGAAAGCAACAACTCATTTAAACCTGATGGCCCTTATTATAATTACGCTTACAAAATAAATTTATTTGGTGAAAACCAGCTTTTGATATCAACTGGTGGTAGAGAAGGAAGATTCAATACTCCTTTGGTAAATCTTAAAAATCCAGGGTTTTACTATTTCAATGGAATGCAGTGGATTTACCCATCTTATTTTATCGGAACTACTCAGAAATTCAGCATATTAGATGTAGTTGCCAATCCAAGCAATCCGGAAGAGATATACTTCACTAATTATAATTATACACTGGGAGGTCAGGGTATCTACAAAATGAAATATAATAGTAGTAAAAAAGACTTTGACTTCACAAAGCACTATAGCTTATCTCCTCCCCAAATTGCCCTACGACGTCCTGTTGGATTAACTTACGATGATCAGAATAATTTGTTCACGACCATTGCATTTATGGAAAATAGCTCTATCGCAGTCGCTGCTTATGACAAAGCTGCGGACGATTTTGTTATAAAAGACCTGGGAGTTTTAAGTAATGGTATTCAAAAAGCTTTATATTACGAAAATCTATTATGGGTTCCTATGCCAAGATCAAATAACTTTTTGGTGTATGATTATAAAAAAACACCAGCCAACATTTCGGATGATACTCCTTATATGTTAAGCCAGTCCAATGGTTTTCCAGCTAATTCGAACGGCTCTATTTCGGTTGCTTTTGATAAATCAGGAGATGCATGGATCGGATCGGATACAGGGTTGCGAATATTATCTAATGCCGCATCAGCAATCAGAGAGCCTAACCCTTCAGTAAAACCGATTATTATTGAACAAAATAACCTTGGAGAGGAACTTTTCCGTGATTCGCAGATTTTACAGATAGAAGTGGATGCAGGAGATTATAAATGGATCTCAGTAGATGGTGGTGGGGTTTATTATATGTCTTCAGACGGGCAACGAACAATAAAACATTTTACAAAAGAAAATTCGCCATTACCAACCAATAGCATTACCGATATAAAAGTAGACAGAAAAACCGGTAAGGTATATTTTGTATCTTATAGTGGAATTGTTACTTATCAGGGCGATGTTGCGGATGTGACTTCTAATTTTGGAAACGTTCTGGTGTATCCGAATCCCGTGGTCTATTCTAATTTTAAAGGAAAGGTTACAATTAAAGGTTTAGCAGAGAAAACCAACATCCGGATTACCGATACTGCAGGAAATGTAATCCATTCAGCAGTGGCAAGAGGTGGATATTATGAATGGTATCTTAATAATCAAAGAGGTGCAAGAGTAGCTTCAGGAATCTATTTTGTATTAATGACTAATGAAGATGGTTCTGACAAAGCTACCGCCAAAATAGCAGTAGTCAATTAATGAATTCGCAAAAGGGATTTTTACTCTCATTTATAAAGTATGGTGAAAATGACGCTATTTTGCATTGTTTCACTGAAGAAGATGGCTTCCAAACCTATTTTCTAAAAGGAATCTATTCCAAAAGAAATAAGAAAAAAGCATTATTACTGCCTTTGAATCAGCTTTGCTTTTCTATCAATTTGGGAAAAAGCAGCGGTATACCCTCCGTTTCAAAGTTTGAACTGGTAAAAAACAGTGACATCTATACGGATATCAGAGTCAATACCGTTATTTTTTTTATTTCTGACTTTTTAAATCAGATTCTTAGAAATGAACAGAAGAATCCCAATCTATTTTTCTGTATTAATGAATTTATTGATGAGCTTTCTTTAAAGAATTATCAATCCCATTTGATCTTCCTAATTAAGATTTTAAAAATCCAGGGAGTAGCCCCTCTAATTGACAACAATCAATATCTTGATCCGGAAACAGGGACTTTTTCACCTCATCAGGTTCACCAACTGTTCAACCTTGAGATTTCTACTATGTGGAGATGTATCGTTACTTTTGAAAATCCTTATGAAATGAAAATCCAATCGGCATTAAGAAAAGATTTTCTCGATAGTATTTTGGTATATTACCATTACCATATCACCGATTTCAGGATTCCTGCTTCTTTGGAAGTGATTCAACAGATATTTGGATGATTGTTGAAGCGTAAAATCGCAAAATCGCTGAATTGCTGAATCGCTTACTCACTGTTTTCATTTACAAATTCTCCGTTTTGATTTTATAGATAACTGTGCAATTGTAAAATCGATGAATCGTGAAATCGTATACGAACTGTTTTAATATACATTATTGGCCATTTTGCCCTTTAGCTAACTTTCCACATTCACCATTACATATCAAAAGTACTTATTTACAAAAATATCAACGATTCATCGATTGCACGATTTTACGGTTTTACAATCTCACGATTTTGCATCTTCCGGCATTTCCGTTTGAGATTCGGCAATTTCTTTTTTAGGAAACTTGGGTTGAAGAATTTTCGCAATTAATCCTGTCCACCCTGTTTGATGGGACGCTCCTACTCCACGGCCGCTATCTCCATGAAAGTATTCATAAAACAGAATATAATTTTTAAATTCAGGATCTGTTTGAAATCTTGGATATTGGCTATTAACCGGACGATTTCCATTTTCGTCCTTTAAAAATATCTTCGATAGCCTTTTACTCAAAGCATCTGAAATTTGCTCCAGGTTAAGATAGTTCCCACTGCCTGTAGGGTATTCCACTAAAAAATCAGGACTATAATAAAAGAAAAAGCTCTGCAGGCTCTCAATAATCAGAAAATTAATAGGAAACCATATAGGACCACGCCAATTACTATTCCCTCCAAAAAGACTGCTATCACTCTCTGCAGGAGTATATTTCACAGTGTAATCTATACCATTAAGATTAATGTTGTAGGGATGCTTCTCATATTCTTTTGATAAAGCACGCACCCCATAATCACTTAAGAATTCGTTAGGATCAAGCATTCTTTTCAGTAATCTTTTTAAACGATGTCCTCTTAAAAGTGAAAGCAAATGCTTTGAATCCTGCCCTTTGACTTCCCAATGAGAAACCAAAGCTGCCAGCTCAGGTTTATTTTCCAAAACCCAATGCATTCTTTTTTTAAAGTTAGGAAGCTTCTCAATCACCTCATCATCGATCACCTCAACCGCAAACATAGGGATCAAACCAACAATGGTTCGCAATTTAAGATACATATGGCTGCCGTCACTGGAAGAAATAGCATCATAGAAAAATTCATCTTCATCATCCCACAATCCAAAATTCTCATCTCCCATATTATCGAGGGAATGCGCAATCGCAAGAAAATGTTCAAAAAATTTCATCGCCATTTCTTCATACACATTATTGTATAAAGCTAATTCCAGAGCGATTCTCATCATATTGAGGGCAAACATAGCCATCCAGCTTGTTCCATCTGCTTGCTCCAATCGTTCTCCATTGGGAAGTACACAGTTCCTGTCAAAAACACCGATATTGTCAAGCCCCAAAAATCCTCCTTCAAAAATATTATTTCCGTTGCTATCCTTTTTATTTACCCACCATGTAAAATTCATGAGCAGCTTTTGGAAAGCACTTTCCAGAAATTGCAAATCCGGTTTTTCGTTCAGATATTCATCGATTTTAAAAACCTTGAAAACAGCCCATGCATGAACGGGCGGGTTAACATCACTAAAGTCCCATTCATAGGCTGGAAGTTGACCATTCGGATGCATATACCATTCGAAAAGAAATAGCTTTAACTGGTATTTTGCAAAATCAGGATCAATTAATGCAAAGCTAATGGTATGAAATGCCAGATCCCAGGTGGCATACCAGGGATATTCCCATTTATCAGGCATGGAAATAACATGTTCATTATTGAGATGTTTCCAATCATAATTTCTTATTTTCTCCCGGGATTTAGGAGGGGCTGGTTGTGCAGGATCTCCTTTTAACCATTTTTCAACATTATAATGATAGTACATTTTATTCCAGAGCATTCCCGCAAAAGCCTGTCTTTGAATCAACTTTTCATCATCAGACTTAATTCCTTTCTGAATTTCAGCATAAAATTCATCTGATTCTTGTTGTCTCTTATCAAAAACTTCCTTAAAGTCTTTAAATGGCTCTACTAAATCTTTATCAGAAATTCTGAACTCGAATATTTTTGTTTCTTTTCCTTTAAAACTTTCATCAATCAAAAAACAGGCTTTTGTTCCAATATGATTAGGGTTAACCGATGAGGAATTTCCATTAATCACAAAATCATTTATCCCGTCTTTGCAATATTTAGAATCGTTGGGAGATTGATATAGCCTTTGGTTATTTGTCTCATTGTCACAGAATAGGGTTTTTAAAGATTTTCCAGCATACACATTTTTTATTTCAAGATCTTTATGCCGGACTTTGATAGAGGTTTCTTCTTCCGAACTTAATTCAGGTTTGTAATTATCATATCCCCAGTTCCATGTATTTCTAAACCATACTGTAGGTAATATAACCAGCGGGCTCTCTTTTTCAGCTTTATTGGTAACCGTTATTTTTACCAGAATATCATTCTGACTTTCTTTAGCATATTCAATAAAAATATCAAAATATTCATTTTGATCGAAAATTCCGGTATCAATCAGTTCATACTCCGCTTCTTCCTTACTTCTTCCGGCATTGGCTTGTAATAAATCTTCATAAGGGAAAGCATTCTGAGGATATTTATACAACATCTTCATATAGGAATGTGTAGGGGTAGAATCCAGATAATAAAAGTATTCTTTTACATCCTCTCCATGATTACCCTGCCCATTGCCTAAGCCAAAGAAACGTTCTTTAATGATTTTATCCTTTTTATTCCAGAATCCAACGGAGAAAACCAGTTTCTGGAAATCATCACAAAATCCACAAATCCCTTCTTCCCCCCATCTGTATGTTTTGGCTTCAGCTATATCATGGTTCGTATAATTCCATGCATCTCCATCGGCACTATAATCCTCACGAACAAGCCCCCATTGTCTATTGCTGACATAAGGACCCCACTTTTTCCATGAAACGTCTGAAATTCTCTGTTTTTCGGTCATACGATGTATTTATGAGTAATGAGTAATAAATAATGGGTAATAAAGCTAACTACTGATCAGTATTAGAATTATCCTCCTGTAGAAAAGCTTTCAAACGTGGTCATTCCACCATCTACAAAAATGCTTGTACCTGAAATATAGTCAGCGAGATCACTTGCTAAAAAGGCAGCCAGATTTCCGATATCTTCAGGTTGTCCTATTCTATTATAAGGAATCAGGTCAAGAAGAGCATTCAGAGCTTCGGGAGTATCCCAAGCATTTTTATTGATAGGAGTCTGAATGGCTCCCGGACAGATCGAATTAACACGTATTTTATCTGCTCCGTATTCCTGAGCCAGAGTCTGCATCAGCATTCTTATTGCTCCTTTACTGGAAGCATAGTTAACATGACCTGCCCATGGAATAATTTCATGAACTGAACTGATATGAATAATCTTTCCACAAGCTTTAGAACGGGACAGATCTATCCCACGACGTAAAAATTCTTTAATGGCTTCCCGTGAACAAAGGAACTGCCCTGTCAGATTGATTCCTATCACCGTGTTCCATTGATCAAGTGTCATTTCAGTAAACTTAGCATCTTTCTGCACACCGGCATTATTGATCAGAATATCCACCGTTCCGAATTCAGCAACCACATCCTGAAACATTTTAACCACCTGGTCCTCTTTAGAAACATCACAGGCATACGTAATTCCTTTTCCTCCTGCATCAGTAATTTCTTTTAGAACAGCTTTGGCTTCATCAGTCGATCTTTCTGAAGAATGATTAACAATAACTGTTGCTCCAGCTGAAGCTAATGATTTTGCAATGCCACTACCTATTCCACTTGACGCTCCTGTAACGACAGCTATCTGATTCTGAAGGGATATTTCCATAAGTTTTGTATTTGGTGTTACTCAAAGTTAGTGGAAAGATCGCGTCAAGCAGTAAACTTTGCTTTAAAATTTTCTTAAAGTTTTTTATACATGAGGTATTGTGTTCCGCTCCTTCCCATTCTGGTCTTCCCATCAAAAGAATAGCCTACCTTGAGGTAAAGATCGTATGCCGATGTATTGTTTTGATTCACTGCCAGAACAATTTCATCACAATCTTTAAAGTTCTCCCTAACAAAATCATCTACTTTTATCATGGCTGTTTTTCCTATTCCCCTACCCTGAAGTTCAGGATTTATAGATAATGACCGTAGGAGTGCCGAATTGGGATTATCGGTCAGTTCGAGCTTATCATCTCCGAAATCCAGCACAAAATATCCAGCCGGTTTTTCATCTTCAAAAATTGTTACAGAAAACCCCTGACCGTCATTTCTTTCTTCGATTCTTTGTAAGGCAAATTCAGCCGTTGATGTATATTGCGATTGTTGTTCGTCCAAAGTATAATTAACTCCGGAAAAATCTTCAGGCTTATAGAAGTGTAAACTAACCATACTTTTTAATGATGATAAATGTCGTTGTACATCACTCCTGCCCGGATTTCTATAGGGAGTTTATTCTCATCGGGAACGATTGGGCAGTTGTAATCGTAGGCATTGTAGGCACAATAAGGATGGTAGGACTGATTGAAATCCAGAATAATTGTATTTCCTTTCGGAATTTTTAAGTCCATATACTTGCCTCCTCCATAAGTTTCTTTTTCATTAGTAGCATCACGAAACGGAAGGAAAAGATAGTCTTGATATTTTTTCTGCTTCAGTAAATCCAAACTTTGATATAATGTTAGCGTATAGGGCTTCCCGTCCAGTTCAAAACTGGCTTTCCCATACTCTTTATATAGTTTTGTTTTTCCGGATGAAGTAGGAATTTCAAAGGGTTGCGCATTTTCAGTTCTGATCAGTTTTGCATTCACCCTATACTTCATATCAATTGGGAAAAAGGGATGTTCTTTAAAATTGGTAAGGTTATCTCCACGTAAAGGTGATTCTTTAGGATTTAAATACTCAGCATTCAGCTCATCCTGAAATTTTTTAACCTCTCTTTCTTCTTTTGACATTGTCTTTTGAGAAAAGACAAGTAATGGCAGCAGAAAGAATACTACAATATATTTTTTCATGAATATCAAATTAAAGAATAAAACTATGAATTTTTCCGGATATGAATCTTAAAATTATACTAAAAACTTCCGCTTTATTTTCAATATAATTTATGAGTTTTTTTGTTTTTCTAGCATACTTTTTGAGAAATAAGGAATATGGATAGAAAAAAATTCATTACCACCAGTGCCTTAGGAATATCAAGTCTTTATTTCTTAAGCAGTAACCTCCTTTTCGCGTCCCGGCCGAAAGCTTACCGGCAAAAGGATCCCATAGAAACTCCCGTCATTATAATTGGCTCCGGATATGGTGGTGCTGTGGCAGCTTTACGTCTTTGTGAAGCAGGAAAAAAAGTACTCATGCTGGAAATGGGATTGAATTGGGAAAAGTCAGGAATTCCTTATTCCAATCTATTAAAGCCAGGAAAAAGTGCAGCATGGCTAAAAAAGAAAACCATAGCTCCTTTTATGAACATTTTCTCTTTAACCCCTTTTACAGGGACTCTTGACCGATTGGATTTTGAAAACATCAACATTTGGGTAGGAAGAGGTGTCGGAGGAGGATCTATTGTTAATGGTGGTATGGCCGTGACTCCTAAAGAAAGTTATTTCAAAGAAGTTTTTCCGCAATTGGACACTGAAAAATTCTATCAGTCCTATTTTCCGTTAGCCAGAAAAGAGCTGAAAGTAAATACTATTGATGAACAGTTTTTAAAGGACTGCCCTTATTATAAATTCACCAGAGTTGGAGAAGAAGAAGCACATAAGGCAGGTTTTAAAACAATCAGAGTTCCGAATGTATATGATTTCAAGTATATGGAAAAGGAGTTTAAAAATGAGGTCCCCCGTTCAGCACTTAATACCGAAGTTATTTATGGGAATAATTATGGTAAAAACAGTTTGGATAAAACCTATCTGAAAAAAGCATTAGATACCGGAAACCTTGAAATCCTTGACCTTCATTATGTCGATTCTATTCAGCTTAATCCTGATAAAAGCTATACCCTCAATGTTCAAAACATCAATACATCAGGAAATGTAGAAGTTGAAAAAGTCTTTCATTGTCAAAAGCTGATCCTGTCAGCCGGTACAATGGGAACTTTAAAACTACTGATGCGTTCTAATGAACTGAACCAGCTTCCTATTGAAAAAAGTGTCGGAAAAAACTGGGGAAACAATGGGAACTTTATGACGGGAAGAAACTGGGTGAGACCTTTATCAGGAGGTACCGGTGTACAGCAATCCACAATTCCCGTAGGAGGTGTTGACAACTGGGATGACAAAGACCACCCTTTCTTCACAGAGATTGCACCATTACCCATGGGGATGGATGTTGCCACTGCATTGTATTTAATGATCAACAGAGTAGATAAAAAAGGAAAAGTTTCCTATAATGGAAAAACCCAACAGCTTGTTCTAGACTGGGATGTTTCCAACACACAAAAAATGAGAGAAAATGCAGATTATTTTATCAAAAAAATGAATAAGGCTAACGGTGGAACGAGAAGTCATTTTCTTTTCAAAAATGGGTTTGGACCTAATGTATGCTATCATCCTTTAGGAGGATGTGTGCTGGGTGAAGCCACCAATGCTTACGGGAAATTAAACGGTCACGAAAATCTTTTTATACTGGATGGGTCATTGATTCCCGGAACAATTGGAGTAAACCCTTTTGTCACTATTGTTGCCATAGCAGAATATTGTATGGAGAATTTAATTCAGCAGGATGAGTTTACTTAGTATTTCTCTTTTATTTCATTAAGGTATTTTCTAACTTTATTTTCCATTTCCAACGGATATGGAGAACCAATTTTCTTAGCAAGGAAAGTCCCTACTTCATGTACCAGATCTGCACATGCAAATAATGCATTCCAATTGTCCTCAATACTACTTCCTGAAAAAGTAGCTTCTACTTGCTTCCAAAGTTCAGGGGAGAGATATTTTTTGAAAAGCCTTCCATGCTTATTAGTCGTGATATTATTCCATTCTTTTTCACTGGCAATATACCATTCAAGCATAGGAACTAAATAATCTGTTCTGATAACATCTTCCATCATGAACTTTGCATAAAAAATGTCATCACGTTTAAGACATTTGGCCACATAAGTCGTATCCCACCAAAAATCATTGATCAATTGCTGAAACCTTTGTTCCGTAGGCTTCTTTATCATGATAGACTGATGTGTAGGAGGTTTGAGTTCTTTTGTCAGATCATCTTTATCTATCAGCACTTTATAACCTACATCCCAATCTTCAGGAAGTGTCTCTCCATCAACTTCCTTAATAAATTCGGACTTTTCGTAGAGCTTAAAATCTACTTTAACATGGTCTTCATACAATACCATTTTCATAGCATGTTTCCCGTCAAAAAAAGTTTCATCCTCTTCTACCATAGAAATAGGCGTTCCAAAGCATTCAATCCATTTTTTATCAGATTCATAAGGCTTCATACCTTCAAAAACCAGCTCAACATCCAGATCGCTAAAATCATCTACAGGAGCATAGGGATTCACCAATGAACTGGTCAATAAAACAGTACGGATATCCGGATTCTCTTTCGCCCAGTTTATAATCTGCTTCAGCTTCTCTTCTCTTGCCTTCATGTTAATAGGATTCTGAAATTTTCACTCTATAGACATCCATGGCATTTCTTTTAATCGATTCTACAAAAAAACCGCCTTCTTCAGGAATTACTTCCTTCAGATCAAAACTCTTACAATCTTTGGGCAAGCCTGAGAATATCAAGGTAAACCAAAAGTCCCGCATAAAAGGAACAGGAGTCCAATTGGGAAATATGGTAATATTTTCAGCGTGAATGAGCTTACTTTGATGCTCTGATTGGTTATCAAGAAGATACGTTGTATTCCAGATCCTGATCAGATTCCCCAAAAATGGTGATGCCGGGAAACAACAATGCACAATGACCTGTTTCTCTTCTTCTACATTCGTTTTAAGAGATTCCAGAAGCTCTTTAGCAATAATAGGCTTTACAATTATTTCTTCCACGTTTCTTTTATAAGTGATGGGTAATCAGTAATGAATAATATCCTGCAAATTTATTTAATTTTAAGTTGATATGGATCTATTGATTGAATTATGATTATGTTAAGGATTTTTTTATCAACTGGTTTTTATAGTTGACTAACCAAACTCTGATATTTTACATGTCGTATATTATCTATAAAAAGTTTATTATGCTTTTTGTTTTTATCTGGTGATTATGTATTAAAAAAGTAAGCCACTAAACTATAAAAGAGTCCTTTTATGATCAGCTCAAAGTCAAGGACTTTGCACGATTAGAGTTTTTTAAATAACAAACGATCGCAAATTGCGACCGTTTTGTTTATTATTCTATTTGGACACGATCGAGACGATCGCGCCAGCTAGGGGAATTGTTCCGAATTATAACCCATCTCTATTTTGCTAAAGTCCAAGCCCTTTTTTGCAAGTAATCTTTGGCAGGTTTGCTATGTCAAACTCATTTGACAAACGCACATATTCCTTTTCATTCAAACAACAAACTCGTATTTCTTTTATCAAATTATTTTGACTACATTTGTACATATACAGTAAAACCAATTGACTTTAAGCAATTATTATGTTGAACATTGGAGAACGTATCATACAATTTAGAAAACAGCAAAATCTTTTCCAAGACGATCTAGCAAAGAAGGCGGGAGTATCCCGTACCATTAATTGGTAATTACGAACGTAATGCCAACACTCCTTCTATTGAGGGAAGTTAGCCAAGATCTTTAATGTAACTGTGGATTTTATGATTGGTGAAGGCGAACTGGCCGCTCTGGATAGGCATCTGCTAAAACATATTGAAGATATCGAAAAATTGGACGAAGACACGAAAAAACACCTGTTCTTCATCATTGATAACATCATACAAAATTATAAAACCCAAAAAGTTTTTAAATAAATGAAAAAGATTATACTTTCTTCTCTTCTTCTGACCGCTTCTTTTACTCTAGCTCAGGAACTAGATCCTCCCCCACCTGCAACCCCTACAGTAGAAAACAAAATTTTCATTGATGAACTAATCAAAGTAACCAACTTTGAAAAATATTTTTACAATTATTGTAAAAATAAAATTGAACAAACTGCTAAAGAAAACAATTGGGACGAGAAGAAAAAACAAGAGATAATTAAGAGTATCCATTTTGAACAATTTAATAACACAATCTATAATACATTCGCTTTATATTCTAAAGAAGAACTTATGAATATAACAGGTCTATTTAAAAGTTTAAATAATAAAAGCTATCCTCAATTAGTTCCTATGAGTTATGTTATTCAACATAATTTGGAAGGATTTGTAATTGATTTAGCACAAGGTGATTACTTATTTTTAAATAAATAAAAGCCGCATAAAGCGGCTTTTATTATTACTTTATTGCCCAACTAGGCAATTCTTTCCAGTCTCCTGGTGGAGGTGATTTTATATTATCGGGAACAGGAATGTCAATTAATATTTTCGCATTCTTAATATTTAAACTATCATATTTAACTAAAAACCTTTTTCCCAAAAATTGCTCTCTCTCCCCATCTCTTATTATTCTAGTATAAGAACTTATGAGGTTTCCGTGAAGATAAAAACTACAATCTGACCAATTTTTACCTCCCATTTCAATACTTTCGATTTTTGCTATTGAATATTTTAGATTCTTAGTAAGGGATTCTTCTCTTTTATTATTTCTTAAAACAAAATAAGCAATAAAAGCAATAGCAGCGATAATCCCTATTCCATTAATCACATATTTCATTATTTCGTTTCTTTAGGTTTTAAAGTTTCATTTACAAATCCTTTTGTTGTTTGAACTGTATATTCACTTACATTTTTTATAACAGTTTCTGTGGCTCCAGTAGTTTTTAATGAATTTGAAATACCTTCGCTAGCCTTTCCTGCTGCAGCTCCTAATAATATATCCATTATAACTGATCTTCCACTTTTATTTCCTGTAATACCATATATGTTATGCTCTCCCGTTTTTAAACTATAGTCAGCTAAACCTCCTACGAGATTCCCAGCTCCTGGAGTCATAAAAGTATCTGCTCCAAAGTCATATAAATCTACATCCCCTGTCGAAGCCGCTTGAGAAGTAAGACTAATAGTCGCTTTTGTAAATATTGCCTCTGTTGAAAACAGAACAGGAAGAGCCTCCAAATACAAAGGAAAAGCTGTAAAACCTGCCATAAATTTACCAAAGTCATTTACAGGCTTCATATTTACAGGTGCAGTATCGGGAGCTATTTTTGAAATACCATCTATTGTATAATTTCTATTCAAACCTAATACAACTTCTTGACTACGTCCAATACCAGAACCATTACTTCCTAAATATGTTGTATAAATATTATTTGTTCTGCCATTGGAATAATCAGAATATCCAGCCGTCATTGCCTGTCTTTTTGAAGTAATGTCACTCCTCCAATGCCACCCCCAAGAATCTTTCACCCAATCGTACGGAGCACGTCCATCAGGATCCATATAACGAAGCGGATTATTAAAGCTAAAGGTGTATGGCGACCAGCTTGTCATCTTCTCAGCTAGCGGATCCACAACTCCCCATCTTCCAATATCTGCCATATAAAATCTCGCTCCATAATCATACATCCCGGTTTCAGTTTGTAACTCTTTCCCGCTGTACTTATATTGATAAGCAGAATTCCCTCCTACATTATTATATCGTTCATGCTTGAGTCCAAATGGATAATAATTATTTTCCTCTATTGCTTCTGCTCCCGAGCCATTATTGGTATAGCTTAATCTTATATTTCCTAAATGATCAGTATAATTGTAAATATACTTATTTTTTGCAAAATCATAATAGCCTTCGGCTGATGGAACAAATTGCAATACCCCGTCTTGGTATTGGAATCCATCTAGATATTCCGTTTGACTCACCTTTGGGCTTACACCTCCAGAGATCTGCTTTCTCACCTTAACTCCATCTGCACGATAAATATAATTCGTTATTTGGCTTAATGAGCCTGTACCCATCATTAAATTATTAGGTAAATTCAGATAATTATAGACGATCTTATTGATTCCTTTGTCCAACTGATTAATCATTCTGCCATTGTTGTCATAGCTAATGGTATTACCCAATGCATTATATCCGGAGGGATTATTTGCAATATTTGATGGTAAAGTAATACTTGATAATCTATTACTTTGATTATTGCTTTCATAATTATAAACCAGATTATCAATAACTTCAGCAGTCAATCCTGAAGCAGGCTTAGAATTTCTTTTCAGCGTGGTAATATTACCATTAAGATCATAAGTCAGCTCTTCATTAAAAAATTGATTTTGAACAACAGAGGAATAAGGCTCTGAATAGAGTCCTTTGCTCAATCGGTTTAATCCATCATATTGATAATTATACCTTCTTAATACCCCATCATTGAAAGTCGCCCAATCTACTTCTGAGATATTTCCATTGAACCTTCCTGAACCGCTTGCAGGAAACTCAGGACTATTGTATTTAATAGAATACCCAAACAATCTTCCGTTAAGGTTATGCGGATCATTAATATGAGTCATCCAACCCCGGATATTGTATTTATAATCCATTTGCTCAAGGGGATTAGCAATAGCTACACCTCCTACTCTTTTAGATTGCAATTGAGACAGCTCATTATAATCATTTTGAGCTAAGATTTCTTCCGGTCTGTTGTCAACCTTATGTTTATGAATTTTTAATCGGTTCTGATGGTCATACGTGAAGGTTTCTGCGATGACTCTTTTAGCATCAGTGGTAAGTCTTTTATGTTCTGTAGTGACCTTTTGCGGAACACCTGCAAAATCCAGTTGAGAATCAGTTTTGGTATACCCTCCTAAATGATTAATAGAATAGGCACTAATAACTCTCCCTCTATTATCATAATAACTATAGTTTTTAGTCCAATTATCATCTTCAATATTTTTAACCAGAGTCATGACAGGGAGACTCTTCGTACTCACTGAATTGGCTGTTGCATTATCTGTTATAGCTGTGGAAGGTCTTGGCGGATTAAAGCTATAAGGAGGATACGTATCATAATAATTAACACTTAAAAGCTGGCTAATAGCATTAGGATAACTGGATGATCCATTATCATAATATACTGCCATTCCATTTTGGGTAAATCCTACCGTAGTGTTAGGAGTTCTTGTAACATTGTTACCTTCCTTTGCATCTGCCAAAGACTGCTCAGCAGCCCTTCCCGCAAGTCCATAGGCTTGAGAAGAAGTATAAATCCCGGTGTATGCTACTCTCCCAAACGCGTCATACTTGGTAAACAGCCATTGTTTAGAAGCTCCCATCATTGCATCCTGGGTCATAATCAATCGATCCCGTTTGTCATATATCATATACTCCCAGGCTTTACCAGGAAGTTTCTTAAGAACAAGCCTGCCTCTTCCGTCATACCGGTATAAATAGCATAAGTTCCCCATCACAGAATTTACATTGGCTATCACAGCTGCCTGGGTGGAATTACAAAAGCCAGCTGGTTATATTCATTATATACATAATACGTATCTGCATTTTCTGAAGCATTAATACTCATTCTGCTTAGAATAAGCTGCCCCTGCCCGTTTTTGAATTCTATTGTTTTATTTCCATCTTCGTCGGTCACTATATTTTTATATAACTGCCCAACTCCATATGTCCCTGATTGACTAATAGCAGACGCAGTAGCTCCATTTGACCAACTTGTGGTAGTCACATATTTTTTAACTTCACCAGCAATATTAGCATCATATTGAAAGGTAACGGGCTTATTGGCCCATGCAGTTCCTACTTGCCTTTGTTCCAGTATTCTGTCCAAAGGAGAGTTTTCTAAGATTTTTTCAGCATAAATCTTTTCTTGTCCATAAATACCGGTTTGAGTAGCATTCGCTAAAGGATTAGAAATTATAGCTCCATTGGAAGTACCGGATTGAGGAACAGGAAGGAAGTCTTTCACCTGTCTTCCGAATCCATCATATTCAATATGAGTTACTACATCTTTTCCTGTGGGGGAAGCTTTGATATTAATAACTTGTTTTGGCCTTCCCAAACCATCAAAATATTGAATGATTTCTGACCTTTTAGTACAATTAGCATCCAGACACCTGGTAGTCAATATATAATTTTCGGTAGAATTCATCCCTATGGCAGGGGTTGGATCTACAGGAGTAATTCCACCTCCGGGATTAGGGGCAGAGGCTATATATGCCCGAAAAGTGCCTATATTGGCAGAATTAGCCATAAAACCCGATAAAAGTCTTATACTTGAAGGTGCTGTTACTACTTTATTCTGTTCTGTAACAACGGTATTTAATATTCTTTGAGAATGAAATACAGAAGTTCCCAAGAACAAGATTACCCATTGAAATATCTTTTTCTTCATTCTCTTAGTTTTTATAATTGTATTTGAATTCTTTTACCAGATTTCCTGTTTTGGAATCCTGTCTTATTTCTTTTAATCTATTGGCTGCATCGTAGACATACACTTCCCTGATTCCTGATGGAGGGGTAATGCTGGTCACTCCGATTAAAGGGTCGTAAGTATACGTCGTAATCTGATAATTGAATAAACCCGAATTCTTTCTGAAGTTGTCTAACGCGGTAATCAGGGCTCCTTCTTTACTCGGATCAGCTTCATCATCATTAGAAGCATTCACAATGGTAGTGATCAAGGATTGAGTAATATCAGATAACTTAGCACCTTCTATTTTAGCGATAGGCTGGGTTTGGTTATATCCCCAGATAATGGTTGTTGAAACTCCAGCTTTTGTGGTATATTGTTGTAAATTACCTTTGGGGTCATATAGATCATAAATAACTTCATTAAACCGTTCGTTAGCAGAAGGAAGCTCTGTAACCCCAAAACCATTTGCAGGCGGAGCAAATGTCTCATTTTCGTAATATAATAGACTTCTTTTAGGTAAAACCAAAGTTGTTGTAGAATTATACTCATAAAGCGACTGTATTCTATTTTGAAATATATTATTCTTATAATTGGTTGTAACAATAGGAATTCCCGACATATTTTTTAAAAGCATAAAAGAAAGAAATGGATAAGGTCCAACATTCTGTTGTGGTTGATTACCATGTCTTAAATCTCCTGCATATTGATATTTTTTCTCCAAAACGTCTCCTTCAGGGTAAATTATTTTTTCTTTTGTTAGATTTAAATGATTATTACCTTCATAAAACATTTCAGTGATCGTTTTTGAGTTTGAAGTCGGAAAAATATCTTCAGATTGATTTTTTTTAGGTACGAATGATCCTCCCAATTGTTTAAAAAAGTATTTTGTTCTTAATCGATCTGTTACATGTGTAACATAATTACCTGGTATTGTTTCAGCAATATCTGTAAATTCTGTAGTAGAGGTTTTTAGTTTAACAAAATTTTGGTCATAAAATTCCTGCTTGTATAATTTACTCCTCTTATAATTATTAGATCGGTAAGGTAGATTAATATTTCCTATATTAGCCGGAGCAAAAGTAGTAGGATCAACATTATTATCTACTTCCTTAAAAATCTGACTATCAGGATGAGTTTTAAAATCTGTAAAATAATATTTTGTATATCCTTTATTATTTTCTATTTCTGTAACCTCAGAATATAAAACAGGAGAAGAATTCATTGTAGTTTCAATAAGATTATCCGAATACACTTCTACATTTTCAGTTGTACTATATCCATTTTGGTTTCTATGATAGATATAATTCCTATAATAATTGGATAATATTCCACTTGATTTTGTATTCAAGCTGTTTGGATTATAGTTACTTATATATTTATATTCTTGAGTTCCTACTTGAGTTCCATCATTAGAATAATTAAAGATTTTACTAATACGTCCTCCGCCTACAATATCCTCTGACTGGACTAGCACGTTTTTAAATTGGGATGCATAATTTCGGTCTAATTTTTCACTATATTTTTGAGGTTCATATACAAATTCACTTTTCCCTTTGGTAGGGTATACAATCGATTTTAAAAGTGTTACAGAACATAAGTCAGGGTTTGCATCCCAAGTATTTCCTGTAAATGTAAACTCACCGGTATTTCTATTCACCGTAAAGTTAGGAATAGGTCTGGGCTTCGGTTTATTATTCCAATACCCCCAATAGTCAGTAGTCCCAATATTTTCGACAGGAAGATTATCTTTGTTATAGTAATCAAAACTATATTCTTGTAAAAAATCCTGTGATAGTGGTTCTTTTCTAAATAGTTTAATTTTATCTAAAAAGAAATAATTTTTATGTCTATAATAATTCAGCTCTACTTCTTTTACACTTTTCCCTGCATTATCATAAAAAGTAATCGTTTTTAATTTCAAAGAAGGAATTGTATATCCTAAATATTGATCAAATCTTTCGAATTTAAACTTCACAATTTCCTTACCATCTAATACAATTGAGCCAGGCATACTCTTTTTAGTTGCAGAAAAACTATTGGTTGCTCCACTACTGACATGAGAACCATTCCCCCAATAAATTGTTCCATCCCAAAATACAGTATGTCCTGTACTAGTATTATAATTATAATTAGATTCCTGAATATAATGCCTAGTGATATGGTGTTGATCAAACATCAATAAAAATGGTTCCTGGACGCTACCTACTAAGTTTCCGGTTCCTCCATTACAAAAGCTCCTTTCACTTAGTTTCATATTCGAAGGAAGATATTTAATTTCCAATACCTTGGAGTTTGGGTATTCTATCTTGTACAAGTTCCATGAAGTAATTGTAAAAGGAGAATCTAACTGAGGAGAATCTTGTAAGAGATTATAGGAAACCTCAAGATTATCATATTCTCCTCCAAAATAATATTTTATGCCTCTACCATCTGTAATTGTTATAGTTGTTAATTTAGTTTTACAACGATTTATATCAATCTTTGAAGTATATTGTTTAGATTCTAGTCCTGAAATATCTATTTCTAAATTTGGAGTATCTGAAATAATGATAGGTTTCTGATTATTTCCAATAAAAAAATACCCACTCACTCCCATAAAGTTAAAATTAAACTTATCTGGTTCAAGCTCATAAGAATATGCACCACATTTAATACCTTTCCCACCATTTCCTATAGGAAACATGGAATAATTTTGATTATAAATATCTGTATTTAACTTATTACATATTCTTACCCCCTCCAAATATCCAAGTAAATTATTCGAAGGAGTAAATGGCCAGTCCGAAGCTAGGTCGTCAGCAACTCCTCTTACCTCTCGACTTATGCTTCCTCCAAAATATAAAGACCAATCTAGTCCTACATAATTTGATTGTTTTGAAGGCATAAACCCTGTTCCATAATATTTTATGTCAATATCCAATCCGTTCTCATTATAAATATTTCCATAGCTAAATAAATTGATATCATATGAAATATTCCCTGTATTTAGACTTACAGGAACATTTCCAAATCTTTCCATATCATTGGTTTGAGGAGATTTGACTACGGGCCCCTGAGGAATATTAAGTATTTTTATTTCTTGTGCCTTACAAAAAAGAGTTAGCAAAACCAAAAGACCTAATAGTATTTTATTATTATTTCCCATATTTCTTATTTATTTCTTAATCAGTTTAGCACTTGCAGTTTTATTAGTATCCGTTTTTACAGTAACCAGATAAGCTCCCTGAATTAAATTCTGGGTATTCAGCTTGGTTACTCTATTCTTAGTTTTAAGGCTTTGTAATTGTCTTCCGCCCATATCGTATATGCTAATCTCAGCCTCAAACAATCCAGCTTTTAAGCCTTCAAATCCAATCTCCACATACGCGAAGTCAGATACCGGGTTCGGATAGATTTTAATGTCTTGCTTTTCAATTAACTGATCAAGTTGTTTATCTCCCAACTTGACAATCTTCCAATTCTCCTTTCCTAATTCCTCTGCGCTGGTTCCTGCTAAAATGATCGAACCATCTTTATTCAATTTTAAATCTGAAAGTCTTTCCTCTTTTTTCCTCTCTTTTCCCTTAACATGCTTTCTCCACTGTTCATTTCCATCCTGATTCAGGTAAAGCATCCAAAAGGTTTCATCATTGGATTCTATTCTTCCTTCTGCCTGGGTATATCCACCCAACAATATTCCTTTATTAGTTGCTGGTTGAGAGTTGCTAGTTGAGAGGTTACCAATAGTATTCATACTCATTAGAACGTCTCTGTTTCCCAAATTGTAAGATTTTTGCCATTGTTCATTTCCTCGTTCGTCTAATGAAACTAGCCAAAGATCGGTTCCTTCTTCAATCCCTACGGTCTTGTTTCCTGATCTCTCAGATCTGGATTCTCCACCAATTATATATCCGTTTGATGTTAAAGCAAGGGTTCTTACATGATCATCTCCCTTTCCTCCAAGATTCTTTTCCCATTCGACTTTTCCATCTTTGCTCAACTTTATGATCCAGTAATCACCTTCTCCGAAATTCTCAGTGGTTTTGGGGTAACGAGATACGGGATTCGAGTTCGTTGAGCTTTGACTTTCGGAACCCGAAACCCGAAGCTCGGAACTCCTGGAATATATCCCTAACAAAGCACCTCCATCTTTCGTAGGAATCATTTTTTCTACTTCATCCAATCCTCTTCCACCTAAAATGAGCTGTGAAATTTCTTTTCCGTTTTTATCGAGTCTGGTGATCCATACATCTTTGGAACCGTAACCTTTAGAGGCATTTTGTACATTACCAGCTACAAAGAATCCTAAATCTGTGGTTTGAATAACAGATCTGGCTTCTTCATCAGAACTTGTTCCTAATGTTTTCTGCCATAATTCATCTCCGAATTCATTGATTCTAATCAGCCAGATATCAGATCCTCCTTTGGAGTCTTCTTTTTTATCAAGACCTTTCCCAGAGTATGAGGTTCCAGCTAAAAGCGCTCCTCCTTCCTGAGTATTAACCGTTGCAGAAAGGTAATCATGGTTGTTTCCTGAGAAGTATTTCTCCCAAACCTGTTCTCCCTGCTGATTGAGTTTCACCAAATGAAAATCGTAACCGTTGTTTTGGGTAGAACTTCCAGCAGCCATCTTCTGGCTTCCAGTCTGAATCGAACTTCCTGTAATTAAATATTGCTGATCAATGGTTGTCGTTACCTGGCTTAGAAAATCCTGACTAGAGGATTTGATATTTTTTTGCCACAGTGTTTCCTGACCGGATACAGTCAGAATGGTACATATCGAAAATGCACTCAAGTAGAATTTCTTCATCTATAAATTTTTGTGCTTTTTTAACTTTTTTAATTTGTCGTAAAAATAAGCTTTTTACTTCACCATCAAAAGATCTACTCAAATATCCCATGCGAGTTTTATCATTAAAATATAGCATAAAACCGTCTTGCAGTAAAAAGTTGTATAATAACAGTCGTGAATAAAAAAATATGTGTTGTAAATAACCTGAGTTCGGGATAAGAGTGTATATCGTCAGATCGAGTATTTTTTGTAATACAGACTGAAAGTTTCCGAATGTAGTTCAGAAGAAAAATATATCGAGATCTGTTAGAGTAAAGGTTTCTCGATACGGTTTTTTACAAAAACCTACTCGAAATGACACCATTATCATTCAACAAACCTTAACCCGAACTCAGGTTAAATAAAAAAATCTCCTCCGTCAAAATTAACGAAGGAGATCTTAGCTATAAAGAAAAAGAGCTTTATCAATAAAATCTTTTATCTATCCTAATATTCCAGTTCAAGCTTTTCCTTTGTATAATTTCTCACTTTTTGTGTCAATTCAGGATTACCGGATAACTTCTGTCCATAAGAAGGAATCATTTCCAGCAATTTATCCTTCCACTCTCCGTGAAGTTTTTCAGGGAAACATTTTTCTAGGACATCCAACATAGCATATACAGCAGTGGAAGCACCTGGTGAGGCTCCTAATAAAGACGCAATTGTCCCTTTTTTGTTGACTACCACCTCTGTTCCGAATTCCAGTTTACCTCCATGTTTGTCATCTTTTTTAATAACCTGAACCCTCTGTCCTGCTACTTTCAGTTCCCAGTCTTCTTCATTTGCATCTTTGATGAACTCTCTTAGATGTTGTATTCTTTGAGCTTTAGTCATAGCTACCTGTTGAATAAGGTACTTCGTCAATGGAATATTATGCCACCATGCACCGAATAATGATCTCAGGTTTTTGGTATTCACACTTTCCGGAAGATCAAGATAGCTTCCCTCTTTTAAGAATTTGGTTGAGAAGCCTGCAAATGGTCCGAAAAGAAGTGCTTTCTTACCATCAATAATCCTTAAATCAAGATGGGGAACGGACATAGGCGGGGCGTCTACTGTTGCCTGTGTATATACTTTAGCCTGATGTTTTTCTACCAGCTCCGGATTGTGGGTTACCAGCCATTGACCGGAAACCGGGAAACCGCCGTAACCTTCACTTTCTTTGATATCTGAACTCTCCAGTAAAGGAAGTGCATAGCCTCCTGCTCCAATAAAAACAAAATCTGCAACGACTTCCTGCTTATGATTATGAATTCTGTCTTTAACCTTCATTTCCCATTGTCCATTTTCTCTCGGATCAATATCTTTTACTTCATGATACAGGAAAACCTCAACATTGGAATCTTGCAGCAGGTGTCTGCCCATTTTTCTTGTAAGACTTCCGAAATTGACATCAGTTCCTAAATTCATTTTAGTGGCCGCCATTATTTCAGAAGTATTTCTTTTACTCATTACCAAAGGAATCCACTCTTTCAGTTTTTCATGATCGGTTGAAAATTCCATTCCTGAAAACAAAACTGATTCTGTCATGGTATCGTGGCGCTTTTTAAGATATTCTGCATCGTTCTCACCAAACACCAGACTCATATGTGGACAGGAATTGATAAAGTCTTTAGGATCCTTGATATAGCCTTTTTGAAGTAAATAAGACCAGAACTGCTTTGAAATCTCAAACTGTTCTGCAATACTTTCTGCTTTAGAAATATCAATAGTCCCATCTGCTTTTTCAGGCGTATAGTTTAATTCGCAAAAAGCTGAATGCCCGGTTCCTGCGTTATTCCATGCGGCAGTACTTTCCTTGGCAAACCTGCCCAGTCTTTCGAAGATGGCGATCTCTAAATTAGGATCAAATTCATGGAGTAATGTGGCTAAAGTGGTGCTCATGATACCACCACCTATGAGTACAACGTCGTATTTTGGTTTAGGCGTTCTGCTTGTAAGCAAATGTGACATAACATTAAATTTATTACGAATTTCGGGAAAAGTTTTAAAAACAGAAACGTGTTTAAGTATTTTAACATAAAAAATATTAACAAGATTTAGACGGTACCTGCATTAGAAAAAAGGTGAAATTTGGGATTCAATTTTGATGGAATTTAGATGTATTCACCAACATATTGATGAAATTATTGTATAGATTCCATTGGTAGATGAGAATCTATACAATAATCCCTAGAGTTCTAACCAATTCTCTTGCTGCAGCACTTCCTGCTCTGTTCGCTCCAATCGTTGAAGCAGAGGGCCCATAACCTACTAAATGAATTCTCGGTTCTTTTGAAACCTCGGTTGCCAGTCTTCCAGACATGATGATACCACCTCCTTCTTCTTTAGGCAAAACAGCATCTAAATGGGACAATGACCAATGGAAACCTGTATTCCAAAGAATAACATCTGCTTTTTCTTGCTTTCCATCTTCCCATTTAACGCCTTCTTCAGTGATTTCGCTAAACATTGGAAATCGTTTAAGAACGCCTCTTTTTTGCATGTCTTTAATTTCATCAGTAACAGGTAATCCCGTTACCGAAACCACCGACGTTGGCAGTAATCCGCTTCTTACCCGTTTATCAACCATGGAAACAGCCAAACTCCCTGCCATATCATCAAAAGGCCCTTCCCGGAATTCCGGAGGCCTTCGTGTAACCCATGTAGTGGTGGTTACTCTTGAAATTTGATCCAGCAATTGAATCGCAGAAATACCACCACCCACAATGATTACATGTTTTCCTTTGAAATATTCCACATTCTTAAAATCCCGGGTATGCAGTTGTTCACCCTTAAAAAGCTGAGCACCCGGATATTCCGGAATGTAAGGGTTTTCCCAGGTTCCTGTAGCATTGATAATACCTAATGCAGAAAATCCGGTAGATGATGTATCAATATAGAACCTTTCACCATTCAAATTTACTTTCTCAACTTTCACCGGCCGATACACCTGTAATCCGAACTCTTTCTCATACAAATCATAATAATGCGGAACGGCAACATTAGCCCGGACTTCAGTCTCATCTCCTTCAATAGTTTCTTCGAAAGACATTCCCGGCAAATCATGAATACGATTTACCGTACCCAAGGTCAATGAATCCCAACGGGATTGCCACGCGCCACCCGCAGAAGGTGCGCCATCCAGAATAATAAAATCCTGACCGATTTTCAATCCCATTTTTTTGAGATGATATGCAGTAGAAAGTCCGGCTTGTCCTGCTCCGATAATTGCAATTTTTGTTTTATACCAAATTTTCCCTGCCATTTGACCTTTTTTAGCGCCAGCCCAATTCAGGAGCAATATATTTCAAAATGGATTCAAGTACATGTACATTGTAATCCACTCCCAATGTATTAGGAATTGTCAACAATAAGGTATCTGCTTCCTGAATTGCTTCGTCTTGTGCCAATTCTTTAATGAGTTGTTCTGGTTCAGCGGCATAACTTCTCCCGAAAATAGCACGTTGGTTCCCTTCTAAAACCCCTATTTGATCTGTTCTATTGGCCTCTTGCCCGAAATAAGATCTGTCCTGGTCATTGACTATGGCGAAAATGGATCGGCTCACAGAAACTCTTGGTTCACGTGTGTGTCCCGCTTTTTTATAAGCTTCTCTATATAAGCGGATTTGTTCAGCTTGCTGAATGTGAAAAGGTTTTCCGCTTTCGTCAAATTTTAAGGTAGAACTCTGCAAATTCATACCAATTTCTCCTGCCCATACTGCGGTAGCATCCGAAGCAGAGCCCCACCAAATGCGGTCACGTAATCCTTCGGAATGTGGTTCTATCCGTAACAATCCGGGTGGATTGGGAAACATTGGATTGGGATTGGGCTGTGCAAAACCTTCTCCTCTTAACAAGTCAAAAAACTCCAACCCCTTAAGGCGTCCCATATCTACATCTGTTTGGCCTTCTTCCAAATCATATCCGAAATATTTCCAACCATCAATAACCTGTTCAGGTGAACCTCTACTAATTCCTAATTGTAACCGACCTTCAGAAATCAAATCTGCAGCACCGGCATCTTCTACCATATAGAAAGGGTTTTCATAACGCATATCAATTACCCCTGTTCCTATTTCAATTTTTTGGGTTTTGGCACCAATAGCTGCCAACAAAGGAAACGGTGAAGCCAACTGATTAGCAAAATGATGTACCCGAAAATACGCTCCATCAACCCCTATTTCTTCTGCAGCTACTGCTAAATCTATGGATTGTAACAGCGTATCACTTGCTGTCTTGGTGTCATACGAAGGATGACTTCCCCAATGTCCGAACGATAAAAATCCTATCTTTTTCATTTATCTAATTTACAAAATGTAATCTCCCGGAATATTATCATATGTTAAGTTTGAAATAAAACTGATTCTTGCTAACTGTATTTAAGAAAGTAATATCCTAATAAAAAACATCAGCAGATTTGCTGATGTTTATATTCTAATTTTTAAATCGTTTTAATTCAGTTTTGCCGTCAATTTTTTAAATTGTTTCTCAGCATTCTTTCCTTCATATAAAATAGCGTAGATCGTATCTACAATCGGAAGCTTAAGGTTTTTCTGTTTTGCAGTCTTATAGATAGAATTTGCTGCGTAATATCCTTCCGCAACCATATTCATCGACTGAATTGCAGATTTTACGGTATATCCTTTTCCAATAAGGTTTCCTAAACTCCGGTTTCTTGAGAATAATGAATACGCCGTTACAAGCAGATCTCCTAAATAAGCACTTTCGTTAACATCTCTTGGGGCTTCATAAATTGCTTCCAGGAAAGTTTCCATTTCACGGATGGCATTTGAAACAAATACCGCAGTAAAATTGTCACCGTATCCTAACCCGCTTGCAATCCCTGCTCCGATGGCAAAAATATTCTTAAGAATAGCGCTGTATTCATTTCCTAAAATATCTTTACTGGAATGAACCTTAATAAAGTCTGAATTGAAAACATCAACCAGCTTTTCGGATATTTCATCTTCTACCGTTGCTATAGTCAGGTAGGAAAGTCTTTCCATTGCCACCTCTTCTGCATGACAAGGTCCTGCAATCACTGCCTGATTCCTGAAACCAATCTGAAACTCATCCCTAAGGTAATGTGCTACTACATCATTTACTTTCGGGATAATACCTTTAATGGCAGAAACAAAAATTTTGTCTTTGTAATCACAGGTCATTTTATCCAATGTATCTGAAAGATAAATCGATGGTGTTGCCAAAACCACCACATCGCATACTGAAACCAGCTCATTGATATCTGTGGTTAGCTTTAAATTTTTAAGATTAAAATTAACGGCAGTTAAGTAGGTTGGATTATGTCCCCGAAGCTCAATCGCTCCTTTTACAAATTCACTTCTTACACACCAGTGTACTACTTTACAGTTTTCAACAAGCATTTTTACGATCGCAGTTGCAAAACTTCCACTTCCTACCACCCCTACGGAAACCTCATTTTTACTCTTTTTCGGATTTGAAGATTCTGAAATTGTTTTCTTTTTCGCCATAATTGAAATGTGAACTGCAAATATATTAAAACAAAGAATTATCAAAGCTTTTGTCCCCATGATAAAATCCAATTTTCTGAAAAAATTAACACTTCAGTACAATTAAATAAAGAAATCAACGTTAAATATTGAAATAAATAAATTTTAATTAAAAATAAATCACAAAGCTTATTTTTAATTAAATTTGCAATCTTTGAACCGTTTTTTAATACTAAGTGAAAGAAATATGAAGAAATTTCTAAGCAGCAAAAAGAACGTAAATATCCTCTTAGGAGGGCTTTTACTAGTAGTTTTTGCACAAGGCATTTTTATAGCCAAGTTATCTTCTGAAAAGGATGACAAGATGTATGAAGTGAATCTTGTAAAAATTAACACTGAAAGAGACAGTGTCGATTACTTAAAAATGAAAACAGATCTCACTTTAGTGGATCAGACTGTAGCACAGCTTAATTCATTCCTAAAATCAAAAGATGTTTCGAGTGAAAAGCTGATGTTTCTAAGCAAAGACAGTATTTCCAATTCTGTCTATCTCGCCAAGCAGGCCAACAGATACAGCCAATATTTAATGGATTTACAGAAAAAGCTGATGCAGGTTCCTTTAGGAATGCCTACTGATGGTTATATTTCATCCAATTTTGGAATCAGAAAAAATCCGATCCCCTTTAAAACGGTCTACGCTTCAGTCAGAACCAATGCAGTAGAGGCAAAACCAACTATTGCTGCCACTCCAAAACCTGAGGTAAAAGCTGAACCTGTAGAGAAAACTATTGAACTCACGGACAGCTATGGAAATAAAAGAGAAGTAAAAGTTATGGTAACTCCTAAAACGGCTTCTGCTCCGGCAGCTTCCACAGTTCCCAATTCTACAAAATCCATTGCCACAACAAGTACTCCATCTAAATCAGCTCCAATGGAAAGAAATAATCCACCTGCAGAAGCCGATCAGATGCAGTTCCATAAGGGACTTGACATTGCAGTTGCTTATGGTTCTGATGTAAGAGCCTCTGCCGCCGGAACCATTATTTTTTCGGGGCAAAAAGGAGGTTATGGAAACTGTGTGATCGTTTCCCATGGAAATGGTTTGGCCACCCTATACGGCCACTTATCCGAATTAATAGCAAAAGTGAATGACAAGGTAAAAGTGGGACAGGTAATCGCCAAATCAGGAAACT
The DNA here is from genome assembly GCF_002285635.2 of Chryseobacterium piperi. NCBI lineage: Bacteria > Pseudomonadati > Bacteroidota > Flavobacteriia > Flavobacteriales > Weeksellaceae > Chryseobacterium > Chryseobacterium piperi. The sequence goes on from NZ_CP023049.2 coordinate 2,367,387, forward strand.
CCGGACGTTCTACCGGGCCTCATCTTCATTATGAAGTACATAAAAACAATACTCCGGTCAATCCAAAATTGTTTATGAATCTATAATAAAAAACGGCTATCTTTTGACAGCCGTTTTTTATTTTCCAGAAGAGCATATACTCTTTTTAAATTGTAGTAAAGAGATCTGAATAATCTACGAGAGTCTTACACACGCAAAGATTTATTTTCTACCTTCTCAATTTAAGTAAGCAAAGAGAGAAGATCAACAAGTTGATCCGATAAAGCTAATGATAACAATGTATCTTTTAATGAAAGGATATATACTATTAAATTTCACCTTTTTAAATGCAGTAAAAATATCTGCGTAATCTGCTAAATCTGCGAGAGTTTTATATATACAAAGATTTATCTTCTATACTCTCTATTTAAGTAAGCCAACGATAGATCAACCTGTTGATTTGATAAAACTAATGATTACATTATCTCTTTAATTAAAAAACTTGGCTGCCATCTGGCAGCCAAGTTTTTATATCTATTATTTTAAAATTTTGAATGGAACTTTGAAATGATTGAATGATCCATCTTTACCAGCGATATTCGTATAGATGATATTTTTATTATAATCCTGAATATGAGTAACATTTTCTCCGGTCTTCGGTTCATGCCAGTAGACCATGAATATATTTTTCGCTATTTCTGTAGCCGTATACTGAACCGTATCGGAAATTCCTTTAAAGCTCCCGGTTCCTGTAAAAGACATCGTTTGATTATCTTTATAATCCAATACAAATTTTCCTTTTCCGAAATCCACGTCAACTTTTCGTCCGATAGCCGGATAAGGAGATTTTAAATCCCAGTTCATCTCACCCAGAAATACCTTTACCCCCATTTCCAACTCATCTTTTCCCGGAAGATCTGGATATTGCTTAACCATGTATTGTACAATGGTATCTGAAGTTTTGTTTTCCGTGACTGCTTTCTTATAATTCTCCAGGTAATTCTTAACGAAGTCCAATGATTGCGGACTCAGGTTCTCTTTTGCAAAATGAGAGGGAATGACCTGTTGTGGTTGTAATACCTTCATCGCATCAATTTGACCAATCCATTGATCCAGCGCTTCTTTATTCTGTGTATCTGCCATCCATAGGTGGGAATCAATGGAAACGGAGATTCCACCTGCTATTGTTTTTAATGATGGAATCCAAAGAAAACCGTGAGCCGGATCTTCAGGGTTTTGCTTAATCTCAATTTTATTCCCTTCCAGATCAGGAATGGTATTGACGGCTTCCGGAATGATAATTTTAGAGGGTGCATCTGTTTTCAACTGCGGCTTCCATACTGCTAATTTATCATCCTTTGATGCTGAAATCAGATAAGCAGTTTGGGCTGTGGATATAATTTTCACATTAGGAAATGCTTTTTTAATAACATCCAATCCAAAATAAAAATCGGGATCACTATGTGAAATAAAAACTGTTTTCAGATTTTTACCCGTCGCTTTGATTTCCTTAACTAACTGCTCTGCATATTGCTTTTGAAACTGGGCATCGATCAGCATGGCATCCTTATCTCCATAAACTATAGTCGATGTGATCGGAAAAATAGCTTTAGTCCCCGGATTATAGACCTTTATCTTCAGCGTTCCTGCTAATCCAAAGCTTATAAAACCCATTAAGGTAAGTAATGATAATAATTTCTTTCTTAACATCATTCTATATCTTAATTAATATGCAGCAGTAAAACGTTCACGGATGTGATTATTTTGCTCCAATTCGTCTACCAAAGCTACCGCTACATCTTCTACTGAAAGAATGCTTCTTCCGTTTTCATCAAAAACCGGAGTTTCTAAAGAAGTTCTGTATTTTCCTGTTCTGATTCCTACATTGGCCTGATTCATTTCGATGGCCGGACTAAAGAACGTCCAGTCTAATGTGTTGTTTTCTTTGATCTTATTAAGATAGTCTCTTGCTGCCGTTGCTCCCGGTTTATACGCTTCAGGGAAATCTGGAGTATCCACAATTTGAACATGATCTGGTGTATAAAGACTTCCTGCCCCACCTACAACGATCAATCTTTTTACGCCTGATTGCTCAACAGCTTTTTCAATATTTTCAGAACCTGTCAGAAAATCGTGGTAAAGGTTTGGATTGGTCCATCCTGCATTATATGTACTGATCACCGCATCGGCCCCTTGTAAACCCTCTGCTAATTGACCTACATTATTTACATCAATGCTTTTTGCTTTTACTTTTTCATTCTGCTCAACTTTAGAAGCGTCTCTTACAATAGCTTCAACCTCATATCCTCTGTTTTCTAATTCTTTCACAACATGCGAACCTACAAATCCTGTCGCACCAATTACTGCTACTTTTTTCATAATATTTATTTTTAAAATTAATTGTAATAAAGTTCGTTACATTTAAGGGTAAAAAAATTTTATTTGAATTGATCACAAAATTCCTGCAATGTCTTATCTCCTAAAAATTGAATTACCAACTCTTCTGTTTCATTGAATAATGTATTCAAATGATTATTAATCTCCTTTCCTACAGTACACGCAGGATTGGGATTTTGATTTTTCTTTCCGAGGACTTCAGTATTTTTTACTGCTGAATAAATTTCGGAAATACTAATTGACTGTGCACTTCTGGAAAGCTGGCTCCCGCCTTCTTTTCCTTGTCTGCTAATGACCAAACCGGCTGCTCTTAAAACACCTATTTCTTTACGAACGACTACAGGGTTGATATTAATACTCCCTGCCATCCATTCAGAAGTTAACCACTCCTGAGGACTTTCAGCCAATAAGGTCATAATATGTACTGCCGTAGCAAATCTTGTATTGTTCATTGTAATTACATGACAAAGGTAAAACAAATTTTTAACTGTAACAAATATTATTACAGTTAAATTTTTCTTAAAGAATCAATTTGTCTAAATCCAGCAAAAGATAATTGATATTTTGATTAATCGTTCGTGTTGCAGACTGCATTTGATTCAGCATGGCAGCCCGATTCTGGAGATCATCTGCACGGTAAAATCCGCCATCACTAAAAATTACAGAACTATCCGCCGCATTTTTATTGTCATCAAACTGATAATGCAGCCATCGTTGTTTCATATTCCGGATAATGGAAGAAGCTTCTTTATTGGAAAATTTCTTTTCGGTATACATGTACCAAATAAACGGTGGGAAATTCGGAGACTCCAGTTTCTCACGCCAGATGTCGCGCAGCAGATTCCGCTGATGAATAAATTCAACCTTTTTCCCTTTAGGATTAAGTGTTGCCAAACCAAAACCAGCTCCTAAAGCACCCCCGCTAATATCTATAGCACTACTCCATCCTTGGTCTTTCACTATCCCACCCGCAATAGATGCTGCAGCCCCTGCGGCAATAGAGTATAAGATAAGTTTGTTATTTCTGGAAGCGTTGAGATTATCCACATAACTTCCTATCTGCGCCACCCGCTCTCCTTCACAATCAAATTCTGCGGCTACTGCATCCAGCTCTGTCAGTGCAATGGTAATCTTACTATTGATTTTCGTTTTTAGCTGTAACACCCTAACCTGGGCACTTAATGAAGAATCTTTTTTAAGTTCCATAATTTTATTCACCTCATCGAGATTATCCAAAGCATTTAAAATAAGAATACTTTGATCAGAAAACGTGCTTTTAAGCTCCTTATTAGCGGCTAAAATAGAGTCTGAATTATAAGATGGAAGTTTCTTGGTATAATTATATTGGAATGGCGCTTTGCAATAGCTGTCCTTTAATGTGAGAATATTCTGCTTAATGGCCTGATTTTTCTTTGAAACACATGAAGTTATGATGCTAAAAATAGCAAAAAGGTAAAGTAGCTTTTTCATTCAGTCTATTTTGTGCAATAGGTTAATTACAAAAACACAGCAGATTATGGTTTAAAATAATCTCCAAGCTGTTCAATCAACTTAAATCTAAAATACGAATTTAATATAAATAAAAAAATTTACCCGAAAATCAGGTAAATTTTAAGCTTTATTTAATAAGATCATTATTTGATCCCCAACAATTCAACTTCAAAAATAAGTGTACTATTAGGTCCTATTTCTTTGCTGATCTGTTCTTCACCATAGGCTAAATTTGGAGGAAGAAATAATCTCCATTTGCTTCCTACAGGCATCAGTTGAAGCGCTTCCGTCCATCCTGAAATAACACGGTTCAATGGAAATGATGCAGGAGTTCCTCTTTTTACAGAGCTGTCAAAAACATCACCATTAATTGTAGTTCCATGATAATGGCATTTAACCGTATCCTTTGCCTTGGGTTGCGCACCATTACCTTCCGTAATAATTTCGTATTGCAAACCGCTTGGTAATGTTACAACTCCCTCTTTTTTAGCATTTTCTTCCATGAAAGCTTTTCCAGCATTCAGGTTCTTTTCAGCCAATTCTTTTTTGCGTTTAAATAACATATCTGCTACTCCCATTACTTATTTTTTTACAAAGATAAACTTTCTAAAAACATTGAAACAATCCTGTTAAAGAAGATGAAACACTAAAATAACATTATTTTAACATGGAATCCAAAACTTGGTGTTATAATTGAATTTAAAAATTAATGCCAAGTCCAAAATTATATAATAAGCAATTTAATGAACTGACCGAGGAGGAAAAGGAACTCCTTGAAATTAACAAAAAAAGTATTTCGGATTTTGTTGAACAGTCATCTACCATCAGTGATGTGAATTATGCTACAAGGAATGCCCATGCGAAAACCTATGCTGTCTTAAAAGGAACGTTTAAGGTGAATTCAGAAATCCCCGATGCGCTTCTCCCTTTTTTCGATAATGAAAAATACGAACTGATTATCCGTCTTTCCAATGCACAAATGAAAATAAAGAAGTCTAAAAAAGACTTCCCTGCTTATGGCTTTTCAGTGAAGATAAAAGATGAAAACGGAGAGTTATTGGCCAATTATCCATTAGTAAATTTCCCTTTATTTCCTGTAAATTCAGTCAGTACCTTTTTAAAATTATTTACTTCACTTAATCATTTTTTCATTAACAAATGGAGTAGTTTATTTCCATTAATGATCCAAATGATTAAAGCAATACCATCCGTATTCACTTATTCCTTTTTAAAAAATACATTCCGACTGATCGGTAAAAGAAATGACTTTTTTCTATCATTCGATTATCATTCTGTCGGGGCTTATCGTCTGGGCGACTACATGATCAAAATAAAACTCAAGCCAAGATCTCCTGAAAAGAACTTTGGAAAAAAAATAAGTACAAAGGAGGCTATTGAAAGCTATTTTAGCTCACATGATTATACAGCAGATGTATTGATCCAGTTATGCTATAATTTGAAAGATCAGCCTATCAATAAACTCAATCGTGAATGGAAAAACTCACCTTTTATAAAAATCGGAGAGGTGAAAATCGAAAAAAATACATTATCAGATCCCCTTACCAGCGATAATGAACTGCTATCTTTTAATCCGTTTGAAAGCAAAACAATTTTCCAGCCTGTAGGAAAAATACAAAAGCTACGTGATGAAGCGTATAAAGTTTCGGTACAGACCAGACGAAAAATCAATAAATTGTTACATGGATAAGTTTGTGATTATTTATGATTCAAGGATTCAAGGATTCAAAGATTTAAAAATTAAAAGATTAGAACCATTTTCCTCTTCTACTTAGAAATTAAAACATGAAAACTCATGTTAAGTAAAATTTTTGGCCACCAATACACCAATAAATGAATTCCTGCATTCGTGGCTAAAACAAAAAAGAAGCGATCTCACTGTTGAGACCGCTTTCTTTTATTATTTTCTTTTCTATAATATTATTATTCTCCTAGCTTTTCTTTTTCATCTTCCTCCTTATCCGGGAATATCAATGACAAAACAACTGAGATGATCAATACCCCACCAACAATTCCTAGCGAAATCGGAGACGAAATATGAATCCACGGTGCTATCAACATTTTAACTCCAATGAAAGTTAAGATAATAGCTAAACCATATGGCAGCTTGCTGAACATATGAATGAAATTCGCCAATAGGAAATATAATGATCTAAGTCCTAAAATAGCGAAAATATTAGAAGTATAAAGAATAAACGGATCATCGGAAATAGCAAAGATTGCAGGAATCGAATCTACCGCAAAAAGCACGTCTGTAAACTCAATTACTCCCACCACAACTAAAAGTGGTGTTGCCATTTTAATTCCATTTTTAACAGTGAAAAATTTATCCCCGTCATAATTATCTGAAACTTTCCAGAAACTTTTGATCAGTTTCGCTCCTGCTGTATTACTGAAATCTTCATCTTCATCATCACCTCCGTCGCCCCATGATTTAATACCTGCATACACAAGGAATAAACCAAACAACATCATCACCACATTAATATGCACTCCTTTACCTAAAATGTGCATCTCAGGCAGATAAGTCAGGTTGATAAGACCAACTCCGGCAAAAATAAATATGGCCCTGAATAATAACGCCCCAATAATTCCCCAAAACAAGACTTTGTGGTGCAAATATTTTGGAACTTTAAAGAAGCCAAAAACGAGAATAAATACGAATAAGTTATCTACAGAAAGAGCTTTTTCAATCCAATAGGCAGCCTGATATTGAGTAAATTTCTCTATTGCCAGGGCATGGCCATCCGACTGGTTGAAGACCCAGTATACAATTCCTGAAAAAATCATGGATAATGAAATCCATATCACTGACCATATCGTAGCTTCTTTGGATGAAACCTCATGGCTCTTTTTATTAAAAACTCCTAAATCCAGAAGTAACATGACAACAACTGTTATCGCAAATCCCCACACCAGCCCGGGATGCAGCTCTAAAATACTTTGATGTTTTTCCACTTTTTATTATCTGTTATTATACGATAAAAGCAATAGCTGCACAAAGTACAAGTATTGCTATTTTTTACTATTGCATAAATACAATTAATTTCAATAATAAGTCAATTCCATCTTAACCAATTTTAGAAAATCGTTCAGATTTTTTGCCTCTTGAATATCAATTGTTTATTCTATATTGTTATAAATATTTTTGCTGAACTGTTTGAATAGTCTGTTCCAGTTTTCTGTCAGCAGTAGGATCTCCAACAGCATTGAACTTCCATTCTCCATTTCGCTTATAAAAGACACCCATTACCATAGCAACATGCCCGCTAAAAGATTTGTCGTTCCCAATATCATATTTGGCAAAAACTTCTTTTACATTCGTAGGTGTTCCCTCGTAGATACGGATCGAAGCAAAAGGAATGGTTCCGAAGTCCTGCCCCCTGTAGCTATTAAGCACCAAAGCAACATGCTCAACACTAGTATCCAATTGATTGAAATCCACCATAATCACTTCATTATCAAGTCCATCATCACCATCTACATCACCAGTTAAATCATCTCCGCTGTGTCTTACTGAACCATTTCTAGATTTCAGGTTTCCAAAGTAAATAACTTCAGTCGGATTTTTATTTGAATCATATAAGATACAGCTCGCATCTAAGTCTACTGCCTCTTTTTTAGTTCCAAAGAAGAAGCTTTTTTTCTCGATCGCCCCCCAGTTTATTCCAACACAAGCTTGGGTAAGGGTCGTTCCGTTTTCCTTTGTCAGGTTAATTCTTTGACCTTTTTGTAAGTTAATAGCCATCTTTATATTTTAGTTATTTTTTTAATAGCAAAATTGCTAAACTGCTGAATTGCAAAATCGCTTTCTATTCTACCTTATTTTGATGGTAGTGGTTTTTAATTATTTTATGAATGTTAAGTTGCTAAATTGTTAAATCGCAAATTTGCAGAATCGTTACAATGAAATACTCCCTTTTATAATTAGCAGTATTTAAACGATTTTACAGTTTACCAAATTCGCAATTCCGCCTTTTCGCCCTTATCAATTATTCAAATTCAAATTAAGCATCGCCCGAAGAATATTGGTTTCTTCGTTGACGTCAAATATTTTACTCATGATATCAACACTTTCTAAATTTCGCAGATAGTCCTTTAAAACAGACTCCACATCTTCCGGTAAGCTTCGCTTTCTTTCACCAATACTTTCTTCCAGTTCTTCATTCTTCTTTTTCAACTGATTCATGATTAAAACCTGATTGGATTCATTTCCCGATGTATCCAAAGAAGCAAGTTCTTCACGAATCAGATATAATCTCTTTTCTTCAACATTAAAAATAAAATGCTCATCAGACTGAAAAAATCTGAACAGTTCATATTCGTTCTTATCAATAAGATACCCGCATATGAAACGAACTTTAAAATTCTGAATATTAAGTTTACCCAAAAGCTTTCTTTCGATTGAATAGTCCTGATACTGATAAGACGGCGCCTGTGGTAATTTCAGCTTTGACTCATCAGCTTCGGTTCTGTAAAATTCTGTTGCATATCGCTTATGAAAATACAAAACATCATTCCAGTTTAATCTGGATTGATCTTCTGTAAGATCCTTGTACAGGTTTCTTAAATGCTGGGAAAATATACCACTGTAGATTTTCCGGTCTGTTTCAAAATGATCAATCTTCTTTTCTTCAAAAGACGAAATGTATTGATTGTTGATATTAATCTCATTAATAATAGCCAGCAAATCGTTTTCCTTTTTCTTTTTAATTTTGGTCAACAATTCTATCAGGCTGTCCGTATATTGCAGGTGGAATAACTCAAGCTTCTGATAATCCAGTGTCTTGTTTTCGTTAAATAAGTTATGTATAATATCTGTTTTGATGTAAATGGATATTATATCAACATTTTCAAAGAAATTTGAAAGAAGTTTAAGTCTTGTTAATCTTCTTTTACTTTGAGACATTATGATTACTGCTTCATCATCCACTGGTATATTCTGTTATTAACCTCTAATATTTGCTTTCAATTCACTTTCCAACGTCTGAAGATCCTGATCCAGTTTTCTTCTGTTTTCCGCTCCCTGTTTCTGGATCTGTTTAACTTCATTCAACGTGTTAATAAGCATTGACGTCGTTTCTTTCAATGTTTCAGCAGATACGATGGTTTGCTCATTGGCCTTCGCCACATTTCTTGAGTTCTGTCCAAGACGTTCAGCATTCTTTCTCAAAATCTCTTCTGTTGTAGAAGATACTTTCTGCTGAATTTCTATATTTTGTTGCTGTCTGTGCATCGCCACTGCCAGTGAAAGCTGATTTTTCCACACCGGTAAAGTCGTGGTAAGAATAGTCTGCGCTTTCTCTGCAATTGAAACGTTATTATTCTGTACCAATCTGATTTGTGGAAGAGACTGCATTATAATCAAACGAACCACTTTAAGATCTGCCATTCTGCGGTCTAATCTTGCAATAAAATCTCTTTTATCAGCAATCTGATAATCGGCATAATTCTCAACATTTGCTTCCATTTCAGCAAGCTCTTCAGAAGCTCTTTGCATTCTCAGATTTCCTGCAATCACAAGATCTTCAATCTGCTTGATAGAGTTTACATTACTGTCAAAAATTGTTTGTAATACAGCATTATCTTTTGTAGAAGTGATAATTCCTGCATTCACTTTATAAGAGATTTGGTCAATATTGTTGACAATCTTATCGTATTTGGTAAATAGATTTTCTACCTGCGTCATCATTTTCTTCATGAATGGAAGCCTGCTCAAAAAGCCTTTGACTTTATTTCCATTCAATTCATCTACATCTACATAGTTAAGTTCGATCAATAAATTATTAATCAGCTCACCTACTTCTCCTGAATTTGATCTTCTGACATTTCCTAAAAAGCTATCACTCTGGTTGGCTAATGTTTTTTGAAGTTCAGATCCATAATTAACAATAGAGCCGGGATTGGTCTCATCAATAGAATTTGCCATCATTTCATATTTCTGGCGCTCTTCTCCTGCTAATTTTTCTAAATTCACGTTTCCATCTCTATCGACTAAACCGGGATTGGGATTGGGGATTGGTTGAATATCTGACATAATTATTATTGATAAATTGATACAAACTTCTCAAGTCCCTCTCTTTGCCCATTTCCTACTGCCTCAAACTTCCATTCTCCGTTTCTGTTATAAATTCTTCCGAATTCAACAGCCGTTTCAATAGAGAAATCTTCATCCAGTTCATATTTTAAAAGCTCTTCATTCGTATCCGAATTAAAAATTCTGATAAAAGAATTTCTTACCTGTCCAAAATTTTGTTTTCTTGATTCAGCTTCATGAATTGTAACAACAACGATAATTTCTTTTACAGCAGGATCAATTTTCGTTAAATCAATTTTAACCTGCTCATCATCGCCATCGCCATCACCTGTTAGGTTATCACCTGTATGAAGTACTGCTTTATCAGGAGACTCAAGGTTGTTATAAAAAACAAAATGATTGTCTGAAACCAATTTTTTGTTTTCTCCTAATAAAAATAAAGAAGCATCTAAATCAAAAGCTGCTCCTGTAGAAGTGTTATTAGTATCCCATCCTAAACCTACAGTAAATTTTGGTGCATTTATATTTTCTCTTTGTCCTTTTTGCAAATTAATAGCCATAATATAATTCTGTTTGTGTTAAAGTGTTTATGTTATATTTCCGTATTCTTTTATATTAAATAATAATTGCTGATTGTCAATTCCAGCTGATCACCCATATGTTCTCTTTTAGTATAGACGTAAGATATTCAAAATTACTTGAACTCAGGATGAAATTTTATTAGGGTAAGCCAAAGATCAAAGGAAAAATGATGATAGCTATGGATGTCGATATCTGTTTTCAAAATGATGCTCATTAAGTTTTATATAAAGCTTTTCTTGAAAACGATCAATTACATGGATTCATGTTTTCATCATTAGCTTTTATCAATATTTTTCAATTCCACCCAAAGATAATTTTTTTAAAATTAATGCCTCTTTTTTTATAACTTTTTAAGATTTCAGTCTTTAACTTTTAACTAAAAAAACATATTTATTTTGAAAGATGTTTCATCAATTTTGCATTTTACAATTAACCCAAAAACAGAAAGACAAACTTTTAATAAGTTTGTCAATGTAATATTTCAATTATGATCTCGAAATTATTGAAATGCTTGTTTAGTCAGAATATTTAAAATAACGTGACTTCGGATTAAAGATCTTTGAATCTTACTACGGTCATTTCGAATAGGCTTTTGTTCTGAACTACGTTTGCAGACTTTCAGTCTGTATTTCGAAAATATTCGATCTGACCACTCCCTCTCTTATCCGAATTCAGGTTAAAAAATAGCCTCACCTTTCAGGCATTACTTTATAGGTAGGGTCATCCTGGATGCTCACATCAATGACTGCTTCTGCATTTTTCAGGATCTTTCTACAGTCTTCACTTAAATGGCGCAAATGCAATGTTTTATTGTATTGGTGATAGCGCTTAGAGAGTTTATCTAACGCGTCAACGGCACTCATATCAACAACCCTGCTCTCCTTAAAATCTACGATTACCTTATCCGGATCGTTGGCCGGATCAAACTTATCTGCAAATGCAGTGACAGAGCCAAAAAATAAAGGCCCAAATATTTCATAATATTTGACCCCGTTGTCATCAATATATTTTATCGCCCTGATTCTCTTTGCGTTATCCCATGCAAAAACCAAAGCAGAAATCACTACGCCAACTAAAACAGCCAAAGCAAGATTGTGTAATACAATCGTTATTAAAGCCACCGTTATCCCAACAAATATGTCAGACTTAGGCATTTTATTGACAATCCTAATGGAAACCCATTGAAAAGTACTTATGGCAACCATCATCATTACCCCCACAAGAGCAGCCATTGGTATCTTCTCAATAAAGGGAGCTCCAAATAAAATAATACCCAGAATCGTAATGGATGCAATAATGCCTGATAATCGGGCTCTGGAGCCGGCATTGAGATTAACTAAAGTTTGTGCCACCATGGCACAGCCTCCCATCCCTCCAAAAAAACCATTGGTCATATTAGCAATTCCCTGGGCTATGGATTCCCGGTTCGCATTCCCTTTGGAATTGGTAATTTCATCAACCATAGATAGGGTAAGTAAAGACTCTATTAATCCTACACCCGACATGATCAAAGCATATGGAAAAATAATATTTAGTGTTTCTAATGAAAAGGGAACTTTCGGAATATGAAATTGAGGCAGATTTCCACTGATATGTCCTATATCCCCCACGGTCTTGGTATGAATACCTAATCCAAAAACCAGAGCAAATACAATGATGATAGCAATTAAAGAAGCAGGAACCGCTTTGGTAATCTTTGGAAAAAAATAAACAATACCAATAGTTAGAGCTGTGAGTCCGGCCATATTATATAAAGAAGCACCCTGCAGCCAGCTTACCACTCCATTACTATCTGTCATTTTAAATTGTTCAACCTGAGCCATAAAAATAATAACCGCCAAACCATTTAGAAATCCATACATAACAGGTTGAGGAATTAAACGGACAAATTTCCCCAGCTTAAAAACACCTACCAAGATCTGGAAAATTCCGGCAAGAGCTACTGCTGCAAACAAATATTCCACTCCATGAGATTTGGCCAAAGCAATCAACACTACCACTGTTGCACCGGCACCACCGGAAACCATTCCTGGGCGTCCACCAAAAACAGCCGTAATCAGCCCCATAAGAAAGGCAGCATATAGTCCTGTGAGGGGCGATAAACCTGCCAGGATAGCGAATGAAAGAGATTCTGGAATCATCGTCATGGCTACGGTAAACCCTGCTAACAGTTCATTCTTATAATTTATTTTTTTAGAGAAACTAAAAATATTTGTATAGGTATCCATAATTCTGAGCAAAGGTAAATACTTGAAATATTACAACTAATCATCAAATTTTCAAAATTGCATAAACGAATAAGCATTATTCATAATAATTCACAAATAAAGTTATATTATTAAAAACACAAAGGATTAAAACCTTAATTTTTCCGTAAAAAACATTTTTTAACAATATTTTTCGATTTATCTTTTGGTTCGATTTCTATTTTTTCTATATTTGGGAGCTAATAGGTTGATTATTTCTTATATATCTTTAATTTGTAAATAATATTTGAGCAAATTGACCTAAATGTTAAAAAATTAATCAACCATATTCAATAATATAAAGAAAAATTACATGAAAAAGCTTTAGGTGATATATTATTTCTACTTATAGATATATACAATCTGAAATACATCACATACTAAATAAAGACTACATAACTGACCGAGTTATCGATAAAGCTGTAATGAACAATTACTTTGCAAAGTTTTTCAAACTCTAAGTTTTGCTATTCTAATGCCTATTTCAAAATATATCAAACAGGAGAACATAATCTTTCTTAATGCCCCCATTATTAATATTAAAATTTTTATTTAGTAAATGTTATACAAAGATATACATATAGGACAATTCATTAAAGAGCGTGTTGAAGATAAAGAAATTACCATCGAAAGGATTTGTAATTTTTTAAATAAAGACGAAGAGTTTGTTGAAAAGGTTTATGTCAGCAAATCAATAGACACTGAGGTTTTACTGCGTTTTAGTAAATTACTGGAATATGACTTTTTCAGACTATACAGTTCCCACCTTATTTTATATGCACCTCCAGCTGCAGTTAATAAAAACACTGAGAAATCAGAGAAAATTCCTTATTTCCGAAAAAATATCTACACTCAGGAAATCAAAGAATTTATTATCAAACGAATTCAATCTGGAGAAATGAGCCTGGGTGAAGTCATCAAAGAATATTCTATTCCTAAAAGTACGCTTCACCGCTGGATGCAAAAAATTGATACACCTAATAAATAGAATATAATGCGACCTAATTACAGTAAAATTTATCAGGACATGCTCCAACTGGAGTACCCTGATAAGCTGAAGGAGCCAAAGATTAAAGAATTACTCAAAAAACTTAATACCACTGAGGATGTACTTAACCTTAATGAAAGACTTTTTGAGCAATCCAGAGAAAGGGCTCAAAACAATCAGAAGCTAAAGACTTATGATAAAAAAACAATGCTTAAGCTGTTACAGTACCAGAAAAAGCATGGGTTTTCTACTAGCTATATGTCTAAAACATACAAAATAAGCAGAACCACAATTGCTAAGTGGAGAAAAAACTTCGAGGAGGAAATCAACTAATACAAAGCCGATAAATGATTTATCGGCTATTTTAATGCTTTAACTTAAAATATCTATAATTCACTTCGTATAAAGGAATCACAGGTTAAGCATCTTTTCAGAAATGCTTCTTATTTTTGTATTCCATTACAGGTAGCCCGACCTATCTTTATCCTCATTAACTTTAAATAAAAGCATCATGATCAAAGGATTATATGAAACACATATTCAGGTAAGCAATTTAGAAAAGTCTATCCAGTTTTATACTGAAGTGCTGGATCTGAAACTCGCTCACTTAGATGAAACCAGACCTATTGCCTTTTTATGGATTGGAGATGGTAAAGGTTTTATGCTCGGATTATGGGAACAAAAAGAGAATATACAGCCCAGACACTTTGCTTTTTCCTGTGAACAGGAGGATATTTTAAATTATTCAGAAGAGTATTTAAAAAGCAGAAATTTAAAACCATACAATTTTTTAAAAGATGGAATGAGCCAACCCATGGTTTTTGCCTGGATGCCTGCTTTAGCTATATACTTTAATGATCCCGACGGCAACCAACTGGAATTCATTTCTATTCTGGAAGGAAAATCAAAACCTGAGCTAGGGGTCATATCTTATGAAGAGTGGATTAGCAAACAACACGAGAATTAATTTAGCCACGAATTCACGAATGATTTTATGAGTAATCTATTAACTGTTGGGCTTTTTTGTTAATTTGTTCCGAAGGCATATTATCTTTAGTGAAAAAGTTTCCAATTTATTCTTGCATTCATTGCTAAAACAAAAAAAGAAGCGATCTCACTTTTGAGACAACTCCTTATTTTTTATAGAATATATCTTCAATATTTACTGTAGTCTTGACCGGATTCGAAACCGTATTCCCTATTGGCATTACGGCTATAAATACGCTTCCCTATTTTCCCTTACAATTTCGATGCATCTGTAAACTCTACCCATTAGTCCGCGTGGATTTAACCGGAATATCCGTAAACTCCACGTTCAGAAATTTTAACGCAGGCTTTTCCTTTTAAGCTACAAGACTTTTTTAATAAACCGGCTTCGTTTTTAATGAAGCCAGTCTTTATAATAAAAGCTATTGGTTTTATCTTGCAAAAATTTCTTTCAGCTGAGAAACAATACTACTGTTTCCGGAAACCGTAATATCTCCGATTTTATCTGCAATCTTCTCCATATATTCCATTTCCTTCAACTTCCATAATACTTCGTTTTCTTCCATCAGTTTTGCAGTATTCAGTAAACTTCTGGTAGAAGCTGTTTCTTCACGGCGCATAATGCTGTTGGCCTGAGCTTTTTTCTCAGCAATTAAAACCTGATTCATAATCTCCTTCATTTCACCGGTGAGAATGACATCCCTGATTCCTGCATCTGTAGCTCTCAACCCAAGGTCATCAGCTTTGTTACCCAGATTATCCAGAATTTCTTTTCCTACACTATCTTTTTTCAATAGCAACTCATCCAGCGTCAAAGCCCCTACAAATTCACGCAAAGCCAATTGCATTAGGATATATAATTGCTTATCATATTCTTTATTGTCCATCAATGCTTTCATAATATCTTCCACCTGATAGCGTACATAGAAATTGATGCGAAGCATCGCCTTGTCTTTTGTTAAAAGTTCCTGGCCTGCAATTTCCATTTGTTGCATACGGGTATCAATGCTTTTAACTTCAACAGAGTCTTCATTCACCCAGAAGTAATACGTTCCTGCTTCAAGAATTTTTGCCATCTTTCCATCGATAATCAACAATCCTTTAGACTGATTGGTAATCACAAATTTTCTGACAAGATTTTTCAACTTTGCATTTTCCAAAATCGTTTTAGAAATTTTTTCTGTAATCTCAACTTTCGTCAAATCAATTCTTTGAAATGATCTATTCATCACGCCTTTCCAAGCAGCATATTGCCCTACATGCAACACTTCTTTAAAGATCCCATTTTCATATACCAACACAAGCTCGCCATCTTTCACTTCAATAAGATCCAGCATAGCATTCAGTTCTTCATTCTTTAATAAAAGAAATAAATCATCATTCACTTGTAATAGGGTCTTCATTTCATAAATTTCTACAGCCTTACGACCCAAAATCCAACGATTCCCTTCTTTTAAAATTTCAATCAGATTCCTGTTTTTAAAAACCAGACCTACCTGATAGGCTTTAATTTGTACATTTCTAAACATCATATTATATTTTTAAGGTTATTCAATTATAAAAAGGGAAAAACTGAGTGTTTCTCTTCCAAAAAACAGCGGAAACAAAGTATTTCAGAAAAAAAATCCAATTCAGAATAAGTATTTTAACTCACTTTCTAAACATTCAGGTTTTTAGCATATTCTCCCGTCATCATTCACGCAAAAACTCTATTCTTTTTAGAATATATGGCTAATCCTCATTATTCATTCACTGCATTTTTATTTCAGAAAATATCTTTCTTACAGGCTTTTTCAAAATGTTGACTGAACAACTGAAAAAACTCAGATTTTTCCATAAGGAATGTTTTTTAAAGAGAAACATTAACTCTGTCAAAATAGATTTTGAGTCTATTTAACCTACGTTAAAAGTGTAGTGCTCTAACCAACTGAGCTATCTCATTCGAAGTGAGAGTGGGAATCGAACCCTCGCAAAAATGCTATTACTCTAACCGAACTGAGTTATATTCCCAAAAGAAATAGAAGGATTCGAACCTTCGACCCATAGCACATGGTAGAAATTTTTTGGAAAACTCCTCAAACCTTCAAGTCAAGCTGAACAGAATACAATCATGTTTCTCAACAAATTATTCTGCAATGGTGCTATACTGAAACACTCAACAAGACTTCCCTGATATTTTGATTAAAGTTTGTTTTTCGAAACTTTAATATCGTTTCATTTTGATAATGCAAAGGAATTACTCAAGTACGTAACCTATCTGCGTAATAAAATTTTTTGATGATTTTTAAAATTTTCCAATAAATTCATCATATTATCCCTGCCTACCGGATTCATTGAATGACTATAAAACTCCGGTAAATTCATCTGATGGTCCATGCAATATTCAATCAACCATTTGGCACAATCACATCCGGTTTTCTCAGCAAATTCTGAAATATCAACATCGAAATAATGTATATCAGCCAGATCATGATCAAAAGAGATCATATCAGGAAGGCCATCTTCTAAGATTCTCTTAACAAACTCTTGGTAATTCCTAACAATATACCAGTCTTCACGAAGGAATATTTCCTGATTTGTATAGTCATAAACTTCACTTGGAAATCTGATATCATCGAGAAACAAAAGCTTTATCATTTTCATAAAGTAGATATTAAAACATTATATTAAACCATCATATCAGCGCAATTGGAACTCGCAAAAGCATACGGTTTAGCTTTGAATACATAGCCCATTCCTAAAATATAGCCCATCGCATCCTTTAAGGCGACATTGGATTTAAAATCAGGATCAGTATTGATATCTGCGTGTACCTCCATTTCCACTCCATACGTATCCAAAACAGAACAGATAGCATAAGCAATTTCCACAGACTTATTTACCTCATTGAGCATCCGTTCCTTAATGCTGATAGTTTGTATTTCCTTTTGTTTTCTAATAAAGGTAAACGCTCCTTTTCCCTCGCGAATAATTACTACTGCTGTAGCATAGCTGATGATACCTCCATAGACATGAGAATCTGATCCCACACAAACTTTCAGTCGGTACCCATTAGCTTGTTCACGGATGATGGCTTCTTCTATCAACTGTATGATAGGTCTGTGGAAAAATTTTCCAGTCATATTTTGCCATATTTCTTGTTGCGTTTCCATTTTTTACATTTTTAAATTCTATATTTTTTTATAATTGATAACTATAATTGATGAGTAATCAGTCATGTTTGGCTTTTTGTTTTGAAATAGCCTTTCTTTTTTGGAGTCAGAAAAAGCTTGTCTGAATTTTTTTGTTTGATATAAGAACTTCTACGCTCGACAAACTTTTGCTTTTCTCCGGAACTAATCTCATCTTAGTTATTTGAGATGGTTATGGGATTTGAACCCACTCAGCTTACGCAACGGTTTTGCAGACCGCCCCGACTCTCCCACTTCGGCGAACCATCAGATTTTGTTAAATGATTATTAACAATTGACCTGGAATTTATCTAGTCTTTTTTACATGAACTCAATTGTCTGGAAAGCAAGATTCGAACTTGCAACCTCCCGCGTCCAAGGCGGGTAAACAACCATCGTTATCTTTCCAGTTTTAAGGCTCAGTTTCCAATTTCTTTTCCGAGAGACAGTCGGAGCCAAAATCTTCCATGAACCTTTTGCCGCCTATGTGAGAATCGAACTCACAGTTCCCAACAAATGCCGGACAGGTTAACCATTACCTCAATAGACTTTTTTGCGGAGAGCAAAAGAATTGAATCTTTACTACTGTCGTAAAACTTTTTAGCAGTAAGCCTCAACAAACCAATATTTACCTGCTCTCCTTTTGTAATCCCAGAAGGAATTGAACCTTCAACCCCCGGTTTAAAAGACCGGTGCTCTAACCAATTGAGCTATGAGATTATTTTTGGGGGTATCTTCGGGGATCGAACCCTGTTCTCCGGTGCCACAAACCGACGCTTTACCAAATAAGCTAAAGAAACCATAAAAAAAGCACCTCTTTTTGGGAGGTGCTGTTGTATATATTAAACGTACTGAATCATTAGCTGATCCATGTATATAAGCACCTTTTATTTATCAATTCACTATTAAGAAGACACGCGCATTTTTTCGGCTCCTGTCCTTGTAATCTTGAATGCGGATTAAATATGTAATGTATTTGCTTCATTATATTTTCGTTTTTAAAGACTCTTAAAATTCTGAAAACTTGTTGTTTTCAATTTTCGATTGCAAAGTAACTATGATTTTTTTAAACTCACAAATAAACACAAGATATAATTAACTGAAAATCAATTATTTAAACCAAATAAAAAGAAATAGAAATTCCTGTCCGCAAAATCTTGCAGATACTTAATTGACCTAAATGACTGTCTCTCATCGGTTTGCTTATCACACTATTTTATGGTATTAAAATTTCATCGTTAATTAAAAAATTTCATTTTTATACTTATTTTTTCCATTCTAAATAATTTTCACCTTAAAAACACAAAAAACGCCTCGATAGTCGAGGCGTTTTTGCAGTATGTTGATTAAATATTTTACAAGTTTATAGTAAATAATTAACAAAGTCAGCATATTTCGCCCCATATCCTATCTTACATTCATAGCTAAACAACCTCCCTATTGAAGGCGCATTGGATAGATTTTTGTTGGTATGTATACTTTGTTTTGTCATAATTTTAATGCTGCAAAGATAGTATTTTCACTTATACAATCACGATTCTTAAAACTCCGAACCATTTTATTGATCAGAAAATTAATAGAAAAATCTTTTAATCTTAATACCTAAACATCTTATTCCTTCCCGTCTTATATCTCGAAATATCTTTTAAAATAACCTGATCATCTGGATTGAAATATTTCAATTCATTAACGATTTCAGAGCGGGTATCTATTTTCTCTGCAATAATTTCATAAGCAATATTTCGTGTAGTAGCATGAAGTTCCGGGCTCCTTTTAAATTCAAGTTTCATAGCTTCCAGGTAAATGATTTTTTTATCAGCTGGAGTATGTTCGTATAAAGTCCGAATCTGGTTTTCTAATTTTTTGATATCAAAAATATTGGCAAAATAATTATTAAGACAATTGAATGCATCTTTATTTTCTTCCCAGCCTTTTAATAATACTTTTTGCGCTTCATCCGGAGTTTCCATTTTTTTTCTATAAATCAAAGAAGCCTTTACCATCTGGTTATTATCAACATAATCATCTGCAACCATTTGATAGTAGATACGGGCATTTTTTACATCATTCATCTCTTTATATAAATCGCCAACTTTTTCTTTCTGCTCTAGTTCTTTATAAAGATCGATAGCTTTACCATATTGTCTGGCTTTTTCATAACATACCGCTGCTCCAGATCTGTTATTAAGCTTTTTGAGATAAATCACGGCTGCTTCATTATAGAACCCGTTGTCTTCTAAAGTTTTTGCAGCCCGGTAATGGTCCTGTAAAAGATTCATATACACTTTGGCAGCTTTTTTATATTCTTTTTCGGCAATGTATTTTTCGGCAAGTTCTTCATATTTATTCCTGATCCTGTCGAAAAGTGAGGTTTCCAGATAGAAATTACCTCCTCTACTTCCTCTTTTTCCAGAACTATTGTTACCTCGCTCTTTATCTCTTAAACTGATCATCACCAAAAAAATCATGACAGCCACTACCATAAAGATCACAAGTGTTCCTATAACACTCCAGAAACTCTGATGGAAAAGCTGCGCCAATATCCCTAAAATTTTCAGAAATACCAGAATAAAGAAAGCTCTTATGAATTTGTCTATAAATTTCTGCTTATTCATCTTCATCTGATTTTAAAATCGTTTTATCTTCACTAAACAGCCTGTAAACAAGAAAAACAACACAAACAATAAATATCCATACAAACCAATTATATCCAAACATTTCAATCAATGGATAGAAAAGATAGATAAGCATAGCAACCAATACAATGACTAAAAAGATTTTAATCCCATTAGGCACATTGCTTCCTCCAACGTTTAGAGATCTTTTCCTGAAAAAATAGGAATAAAGACCTACCCCTCCCACTATAAGAAGAATAAGCAAGATAATTTCAGAGAAAGAGATTTTTTCAGAATCAGAGTTCCCGGAGCCCTGTGTTTTTTGAGTATTGGTATTTCGATTATTTGATAAATTAGAATCAATCTGGTCAATGGTTCCATACAAACGTCCTAAAGAATCTTGCATTAAAACCTGCTTTTTCCTCCAGATACTTTTTACAATACCATTATTAAGGGGCTTATTCGGATTGGCTTTTTTGAGAGAATCAGAAATTTTACGGTGAACCGCTTTTGATTTATCTTCAATATGCTTTTCTATTTTTTTCTTGTAAATCTTCTTAAGAAAATCTCTGGTCTGATTTTCTTTGGTTCTGTATTGTTCAACTTTTTTTTCTACTTCGGCTAACTTTTCTGTTTTCGGATCTTTAGAAGCTGCAGCATATTCATTCATCAATGCTCTTCTTTCGCCCTGGTACAGAGAATCGATTTTCATATCAATTTCTGTAAGGCCAGATTCAAAAGCCAGCTTTTTAGGTTGCTGGTTTTTAAGCATATCCTGTGAAATTACTTTTCCTGAGGAAACAGCATCGGTATTTTTTTCAGCCTGAGAACCTGTAAAACCGATCACGACCCTTCCAATAATAATCACAATCCAAAACGCCCATAATACCCATCGATAATCTCTTGTCCCGGTATTCCCACCAAATAATCTTCCCAGCCAGCTATTATTGAATCTAAATCTCCCGAATCCATCTCCGCGAGAAGTTCCCATAATATCCAAAGGGACCCCCAGATCTACGGCTCTATCAGGATATTTTTCAATATATTTTAAATATTTTTCAATTTCTTTTTTATTACCTGCCATCACTTTTTTCATATCAAAAGGCAGATTCTTCATCCACTCTTCTTCTTTCTGTGATTTCTGAAGCCCTTCTATCACCTTTTCATCGTCCATGTCTACAACATAGCGCTCGATTTTCTTAGGAATTGTCACCCCATTCAAAGGTTTTCTGACAGTAAACCCCGCTTTTTCAGGCTCTTCAAGTAATGAAATCCAGTTGATTGGCTCCGAAAGCTTTACAAGTCCAAATTCGGGATGCATAATCAGAAATTCAGCGTCTATATTTTGCCAGTCTTCCTGTTGTACCTTCGGATAGAATATGGTATTTTCAGGAATGAACAACCGGTCATCTACAGACTGGAAATAGGAGTTTTGCCCAATTGCTTGAGGAGCCTGATCAGAAAAGACCACCAGACAGCCATACAGCAAATTCGGTTCGGCAGAAGGAATAGCAAAAGTTCTTACTTGTGTAATATTAATCTCCAAGGCTTCCATCTCATAAAGCCAGGTGGAAGGAGAAGCGCCTTTGATGAAAATCGCTTTTTTAGGATACGTATTTTTAGGAAATGGTTTAATTCTAAGTTCCATATTCCAAAATTTGATTAATAAATGGCTCTAAACAATCAGAATACATATCCTCCATTTTCTTCATTTTAAGCAAGGTCGTCTCCGGTAAATAATATTCTGCTCCACCAAAACCGGTATTAGTTGCCAGAGATAGCAATTCGTATTCTGAGGAAGGGATGTAAAAGACAGGGATATTTTTATTACTGCTTATAAAGGTTAGCATCCCACGGACATCAGTAATCACCTCGCTTCCATCTGAAAAAGTAAATTTATTTTTATATTGGCTGGCTAAGGTTTTTATAGCATATTTATTTCTGACCAGAGTAAGTGAATTTTCATGTAATCTGGTTATTCGGTTACTTGAAATAACAAGGTCATTTTCTGAATTGATCCCCACATTACTGAAATTATTTAAAATCCTAACTCCTGTGTCTCGTAGCTTATCAATTTCAATCCCAACCTTAGAATCATTTTTGGCAATTTCTTTATCATTTTTTACCGATTCAAAAGAGAGGCTTCCATCGATATTGATTTCATAAATCCAGGCAGCTTCCGGATGATACAGGTAGAAGTGCTTATCAAAATAAACTAGTTTATAATCTTCCGGAATATTTTTTCCGGTCAGGTTAAGCTCAGAATACTCTTTCGTATCCAGATTAAGTTTAGAAATTAATTTTTTATCCTGCTGATACTGACATAATATAAAATGCTGCTGTTTATTTCTCGCCAGTGCAAACTGCCCTCTTGGTTTCACAGAAATATCTTCTATCAAGACTTCACATCCGCGATGTATTCTGTAATGATCATAATAGTCTTTATTGTAATAATTATCTGAAAGATAGGTTCTGAGTAACTGCCTTTTATTGCTTAAAATAAAAAATTCCCCTTCATATAAAAAGGTCGCAATCTTTTTAATCGGAGTGGGAAATAATATGGGATAATTCTTCGGAACATCGGTCTTTTTTCCGTGTGCAGACTGATGATCTGTTTTTTGTTTCCGCTGTGGAGGATTTGCCCATAGTTCTTGTAAAGGAAGGACAATCTTCTGAATATGCTTCCGGGTTCCTTTATAGTGTTTATAAAAATGAAGTACTCCGTCCGGTGAAGTGGTCACTAAAAATTTCAGCCGGTCTCGGTTTTCATGAATGACTCGCTGGAGGCTTTCATGAGCAAGATTTTCTTGATTGGTAATGAAAAATACTTCAAGATCCTTTTCTGTATGCTCTTCCTGAAAAAACTTATTCAATGTCTGTGAAATGTCTAAAACAGGGCTGACCAGATTCAGTCCTTCGACTACATCTTCTATCTTGTCCAGTGAAACAGAAGTAGCCGTTTCACCCAAAGTAAATACTTTACATGCTGAATGAGCTTTCGGATGTTTAATCACAGCGAGCGCTGACGCAAAAGCTAAAACTTTAGGTGTTCCCCAGTTTTTAAGGGATGTATCGATCAAAATAATCCGTTCGAAAACATTTTCTTCAGGAGGTATTTCACGTTGAATATAAAGGGTTTCATTATTAGCAATCCGGTTCATAAAAACCTCATCTTCATTCGCAAATTCAGACAAAAGCATTCTATGGAATTCTCCTTTATTCGTCATATCTGATATTCCCCCTATAGGCTGTTCTCCCGGAGACAGGTGGCGCATCGGAATTTTAAGCCCACTCCAGATTCTCTTCACAAGGCTTCCTATCTGAAATGTTCTGGGATCATCAATCAATTCCCTGATAAAATCGTTTCCGGTTTCTATGGTTGTTTCTTCTTCTATCACCTCATCATTCAGTTCAGGCTCATCAATAAAACCTTTCATCGCTCCAATGATAGATTCTGTGGTAGGAAACTTCTCGTTCAGCCATACCAGAATCCGGGTATCCCGAATTACATATAATGCTTGCAGAGGTATTTTATCTGCACATTCGGAAAGGGCGTGAGGTTTCCTTGCAAACTTCTTCAATAGAAGCTCTGCTCGCTCCGGTGCAATCCGGTTATGTGAATTTTTAAATAAAGTTTGCAAAAGACCAATTTTGTTTTGACCTTTCTTATATGATTTTCCAAGTCGGTTCAGGTTTTCAAGAAATTGTAAAATAGTATCAACCTCCAGACTGGCATTTACCTTTTTTTCTATTTTTTTCAGATAATATGCCAGTCCGTCAAAATTCAGATATCCCTCCTGTGTAGCATAAAGTACCAAAAGCAAAGCCCCGAAAGGAGGAAGACCCTGAGGCTGTAATTCCTTTAAAACTTCCATTACATAAGGCCTGTATGCGATTGCCCCTACATTAGGGATAGAAATCAGATTATTTTCATGGTATCCTGAATCATCATGGATGTCCTCATCTGTGATCCACTCCCAGAAGTATTCCTGATACGATTGAAAATATTGATTCAATTCCATTCTTTTGCTTTTTCAGTGAGTCGGAATGAGCTTACAGAAAGTTTCCGGAAATCATCTTTAGATATGGGCTGATAATTGCCACTTTCAGTCCATAGCAGCCATTGCTTCAATTCAGGGTTATATTTTTGCTGAAGAAGAATACTTAGGTTTTTAAATTCAAAATCAAAACCAGCAGGTAAAAGATGCCCATCTCTTTCCCAATAAGCTTTCCCGGGAAAACTTAGCAACGGAGTTCCAAGAAACAATGCATAATCATTGATAATAATCCAATCTATTTTATTCAGCTTAAATTGGGGAGTAGCTGCAATGCGATCTTTAATATCAGATACCAAACATAATAATGCTACAGCAGATTGTTCTTCTTCGCTTGATTTTAATTTAACTTTCACCTTTTCATGAATTCCAAAAAAATTCTGATTAGATGGTGGAAAGGTAAGTCGTAACGCTTTATCAATTGGAGACCACAGCAAAGCTGTTGGTACTTTTTTACTTGGAATCAAAGCTCCTCTCCTGAACAATAGCCCATCTCTCAATTCATAAAGTAAAAAGTTTGGCAATTGCTTCAGGTCCGAAGAATCTGCCTGCTCATCTGCAAACCCTTTCAGCCAGATCGTCTCAGCATCTAAAGCAATCTGACCCCCTTTCCAATCACGGATCGAACCCAGAAAATCTTCATCAGCACGAGGCAACTCAGCCCAAAATACTATACACTTTGAAGAATCTTTTGCCATAGACTTTCAATTTCTTGTTGAATAAATTGTTTCTGTTCCTGGTTTTTTATCCAGTCACAACGGGTTTGAAGATATCTTAATTTATCTTTAATCACATTCTGCTCTTCAAAACTTAATGTTCCGCTATTCCATTTTTCAATCAGAATGGTAACATCTTTCATAACTTCTTCAGGATTGGGCGTTCTATTTTGTAAAGCCTGTGGATGGGATTTTTGATGATCATCTTTTTCAATCGTCCTGTTGATGATCCCCTCTAAAATTTCTATTTGTTCTTCCGTATCCCAAATGTGCTTTAATACCCATAGATCGGAAAGAGTTGCTTCATTTCGTCCACAAATCAGAGCGCTCGCAGCAATAAGGTTCTGCAGCTTTACAGCTCTACGGTCAGAAATAGCAATTCCTGTATTCCGGAGATTGATGATCGTATTTAAATACACTTCATAAATCGGTTTCAGATCAATTGTCCTGCAAAGACCTTGCAGTGCTATGATCTCTTCGGTGAGGATTTCAGGAATTTCAGTTTCAATAGTATTTTCTAACTTTCTTCCAGCCAAAAGTACCTGCTGAAGAAGCTCCGGATTAACATAATCAACATTGATCCTGATCAGAAAACGATCGAATAACGCATTTAAGGCTTCATCTTCCGGAAGAGCGTTACTCGCTCCTACAAACATCAGCGCCGGTAAATGTTTTGTTTCTTTTCCACGTTTAAAAATCTTCTCATTTAATGCCATTAAAAGGGAATTCAAGATAGCAGAATTAGCATTGAAAATTTCATCCAAAAATACCAATGAAGCTTCCGGCATCATTCCTTCGGTATTGGTCAAAAGCTCACCTTCCTTCAGCTTTCTGATATCAAAGGGACCAAAAATTTCGTTCGGTTCGGTGAAACGCGTTAATAAATACTCGAAATTTTTACCGTCTTTTACCGTTTGCGCCAACGTTCTTACAATAGCAGATTTTGCGGTTCCCGGAGGTCCATATAAAAAAGCATTTTCTCTTGCCAAAAGGCATATTCCCAGCAAATCAACCACGTCATTTTTCCCTACGAAAGTATTTTTTACATAGTCGAGTACCGTATTGAGTTTTGTAATATTCGGGATCATTTATTTTTTTCGTTAATTATTTTTAGCTCTCGCCAGAACTCATTTTTATAGATTCCGAATTCCGCGATAAGCAATTGGTTAATATAAGGGATCTCAGCCAATTGATAGGCTCTTTTTTCAACAATCCTTTCCAGATATAATTTCTGGTAAGTTTTATCTTCTAGCTCCTTTTCCCAATCTGTTTTTTCAAGATTAAGATCATACCCTATGCCTGAGTAATGAAACTCAGACAAAATATTTTCCAGCAGTCCGATCAAAGGATCCTCAGAATCTAAATCCCGGAGTGCTGTAATGATCTGAGGCAAAAATCGCAACGTTAGATCTGCAGATAGGATGGAGCTAACATTCCTTATCCAACTAAACTGAGGAAACAGCTGGCTTAAATCTTTAGCCGTATTCTCTCTGACTAAATATAACTGTGCAGCATGATAAAGAATCTTCGCCGACCAAATTGCAGCGTCTTTATGATAATTGATGCTCTGTGATAAAAATTCCAGTCTTTCTTTTTCAAATTCAGATTCAAAATAATCTACTGCATCGGCTTCTTCTTTTTTTGATACGGTATACCTATCTGAAAAAATAGTAATGCATTCTTCTTTACGAAGAAGAAATAGGGTATCTAAAAAGGAAGATTTATTTTCCAACATCTAAGAGCCTGTTTAAAAAAGTAATAATAAAAAATAGTAAGGGTTAAAAGTTGCATAAAAATTGTCATTTTAGAGTTGCAAAAGAAAAAAACATCAATGTATCCAACAGACTTAACCCAAACTCAGTGGCAATTTATAAAAAAAGCATTAGATTTTGATGACAGAAAACGAAAATATGATTTGGTTGTCATTTGGAATGCTATCAGTTATTTAGTAAAAACAGGCTGTCAATGGAGACTTTTACCTCATGATTTTCCCAAATGGCAATTGGTTTATTACTATTATTCAAAATGGTCAAATCTGGAGATTTTCGATTTATTATTATCAAAATTGAGAGAGGAAGTACGACGAAACAGGGGTCAGAAAGCGCAGGCAAGTTTAGGAATTATTGACAGTCAAAGTGTTCGTTGGGGAAATAACCGTTCACTCAATGGCTTTGACGGAGGTAAAAAAATAAAAGGAATCAAGAGACACGTTGTGGTAGACAAAAATGGTTTTTTGTTAGCCGTAATGGTAAGTGTAGCCAATGTTCATGACAGTAAGGCTGCATTGTTACTGATCAAAACACTGCGATATTTACTAATTCCGCTTCAGGTAATCCTGGCGGACGGAGGTTATAGAGGAGAGATTATTGAGGAAATAAGAATTAAGTTTAATTATATCATTCAGATCGTAATGCGGAGTGACAAAAAAGTAAAAGGGTTTGAGCCAATTCATAAACGATGGATTATAGAGCGTACATTTGCTTGGTTTGATAACGATAGAAGATTATGCAGAAATTATGAACTCTTAATGGAATCCTCTGAAAACATGGTCAAATTATCCGCCATAAAATTATTACTGAATAAAATTTAAACAGACTCTAACAAAAATAAAATTATTTCTCTGAGAATAAAATTTTTATATGCATGATTCATCATTAAATATCATTTGTTCCTCAGGCTAAATTCAAAGATAAAAAAGAACAGGAAATGAATCCTCTTATTCCTCGGAGTGGGATTGTCAATCTAAAAGTTATTATCTTTGCCCTCATTCAAAATAATATTATGAGTATTCACATTAGTGCAAAAAAAGGAGAAATTGCTAAAGTTGTATTGCAGCCGGGAGATCCGCTTCGCGCACAATATATTGCAGAGAACTTTTTAGAGGATGCAAAATTAGTCAGTAAAACAAGAGGTATCTTGTATTATACGGGACTTTATAAAGGAAAGGAAATTACAGTTGGAGCAAGCGGAATGGGCTTTCCAAGCATTGGTATTTATTCGTACGAGTTGTATACAGAATATGATGTAGAAACTATTATCCGAATCGGTACCTGTGGTGCTTACACAACAGATTTGAAAGTTTTTGATATTTTAAATGTTGAAAAGGCAGCGAGTGAGAGTACGTATGCAAAATATGCCTGGGAAATTGAAGGCGATATTCTTTCTCACCAGGGAAGTATTTTTGATGCTATTAATACAACTGCAGAAGAACTTTCATTAAAAACCAAAGCAGTTAATATCCACAGTAGTGATATCTTCTACAGAAAAGATCTAACTACTCCAGCAATTGCAACAGAATATAATTGTCCGGCTGTTGAAATGGAAGCTTTCGGATTATTCGCTAATGCTCAGCATTTAGGGAAAAACGCAGCTACAATTCTTACGGTAACGGATATTATTCCAACACACGAAAAGATTTCAGCTGATCAAAGAGAAACAGCATTGAAACCAATGATCGAGCTAGCGTTAGAATCTGCTTTGAAAGTGGTTTAATAGCTACGAAGGCAAAAGGCGGAATTGCGGAATTGCAGAATCGCAAATTTGTAAAATCGTAAAATCGTTTAAATATGGTAAACTATAAAAGAAAGTATTCTATTTAATGTTTTTAACAGCTCATAACGATTCAACAGTTCAACAATTTTAGCCATTTAGCCAAAATAATAAAAAGAGCTCACTTAATCAGTAGGGCTCTTTTTTAATGGTTGAAAACAAGATTTTCAATTGACTATTCATTATTTCTCAACTGCGTTAAAACAGCTGATAAGTTGTTAATTCCCCAATGTTCAACATACTTACCATTTTTAAGACGGACGATATCAATAACATCGATGCTTATCCTTCTGCCAGATGGTCCAATTCCCAGAAAGTCTCCGGTATGCGTTCCTGAAATATTCTTTCTCGTGGTCACCAGATCATCCTCTGCAACCTGTTGAAGAATCGTAACCTGAATATCAGGCATTGCAGGCCGTAAAACGGAATTAAAAGTATGAATCATACCCTGTTTTCCATTATCAGCCCCCTTTGGGGCAGAATGGTTGATAAAATGCTCATCCATTAACTCTTCAAAGACCTCAACATTACCATTTTCAATCACTTCCTTATTAAAACGTTTTACTATTTCTTTATTTTTATCACGGTTAAAATTCATATCGCAATTTATATATTAACATTTTTCGTAAATATATAGATTTACAATGAAAATTTTACCAGCCTCATGGAGAATACAAAAATGGATTCCGTATTATATTCCAAGAATAATTAGGGAGCTTCTGTAGCTATTTTATTAGCTGAAATTGTAATTTCTACAATGTTTCTTAATCATTGACAAATATTTGCAGTAATCTGCAGGAGCGCTACCGGCATGTTTTTAAAAAAATAACTAAAAATGTTCAGGCGTACTGAAAGAAAGGCCGTATCAATGATATTTCTTACAACAAAAGAGAGGTTTCATACAATTTTTTAATCTTTATAAAAGATAAGTTTGCCTTGTCAAAATTTACCGAAGCATATATAAATAACTGTTTTGTTAAAACAGTTATTCGTCTACAGGATTTACCCTGATTCCGATAAATCATCCGGAACCTGAGTGGTTCCATTTTTTATAATAAGGGAAAGCCTGCTCTACGAGCAGGTTTTTTTTACAATTCTTTGCAAAAATAAACTTCACTCTTCTTTTTCATACTATTTCATTTTCATTATACTGTCTTTATTTTATTTTCCTGTTTTTTCACCATTCGGTGTAACACATTTACGGCGATAATTGTCTTACTAATTGAAACCCCTTATATTATAATGAAAAGACTAATATCTACTATCGCTATATTAACCGCTCCTTTAGCTTTAGCTCAGGTAAAAAAAGATACCATAAAGCAAAAAGACATTGAAGCCGTTTCTATTACAGTCAGGAAACCGACTGTTGAATCTAAGACAGACAGAACTGTTTTTAATGTTGCGAACAGTTCTATTCTGGCTGGAAACACAACTTGGGATGTCCTTAGAATGACCCCCTTGGTCAGCATTGATAATAATGATGCGATCAAAGCAGAAGGTGAAAAAGTCACCGTCTACATCAATGACCGAAAATCTGTTTTTACAGGAAAGGAATTAAAAGAATATCTGGCTACTATTCCTGCAGATAATCTAATGAAAATTGAAGTGATCACCAGTCCTTCTTCACGTTATGAAAGTGCGGGATCAGTCATCAATATTGTTTTGAAAAAAAGAGATGATGAAGGAATGAAAGGTAGCGTTACCTTAAACAACAGACAAAACAGAAAAAATTCTCAGTATACCAATTTTAATCTAAATTATCATAAGAAAAAATTTACTCAAACCTTTATTGGTAGCTACAGTGACAACACCTGGGCTCAGAATAACTCGAATATTTACAATTTATATGAAAATAATGCGGTCAGAGATTTTACTACCAAAAATATAGATCGGAGCAAAAGTCCTTCTTTATCTTCTACATCAGAATTTGAATTGAATGATAAGAATAATGTTGGAGTTATTCTTGAATATTACCAAAGCAAAAGGTCTTCTTTCTCAGATGCGGAAGGGACGAATTATGCCAATGATATGTTTCAGGATTCCTATAACAGGATTCAGGATTTAACCGGATTAAGCCGTACGTTAGGAACCAATGTCTTTTATAAATACTATGATAAGGAGAAAAACAAAATTTTAGATATTAACCTTGGAACTAATTACGATTCTCAGAAAGACATGAGTGACCTGACCACCAGTACAACGACCACTACCGGAACAACACCGGGTCAGATAGGAATCGATTCCCATAATCAAACCCGTAATTATTATCTAAAAGTAGATTACACCCAGCCTTTGGGTAAGTCAGGAGGAACTTTTGAGGTAGGAGGTAAAATGGATTTCAATAATAATGTAGCTCCATATGATCTCTCTGTACTTACGAATAATGGTATTGTACGAACTTATGATAACTTTCATTATGAGGATAATATCAGCTCTCTTTATGCCACGTACAGCAAAACCTTTTTCAAGAAGCTGGAAACCAGAATAGGGCTACGTTATGAATACATTACCTTCAAAGTAAGGCAAGATGTGGCCCGTACCTCACGAAAAGATTCTTATGGTACTTTTCTTCCCAATATATTGTTGAAATACAACTTTTCAGACAAGTATGACCTGAGTCTTACTTATAACCGTAATATCTGGCGTCCATGGTACACGGAATTCAATCCATTCCTTTTACCCAATAGTGATGGGTTTTACTCCAGAGGAAATATCGACTTGCAGCCTAACCCAAGTGACAGGCTTTATATGAAATTTGGAATTTTAAAAAAATACTTTATTTCCGCAAGGTATATGTATACGGATCAGGATTATTGGACTACTTATGCTACTGAAAATGGAAGAACCGTTACCTACCCAGGGAATTTCAGTGGAAAGGTTCAAAAGTATTATGTTTTTGCAAACATCAACCAGACATTTTTGAAAAATAAACTAAGTGTCAATGTTGGCTTTGGCTGGTATTATATTGATAACAGTGATTTTAACGAAAAGAATAAACTGGAGGGCGATAAATACATCAGCTATTGGGGTGGATCGACCAATATCTCGTATACCAATCTTTTTAACAAAAATATTAACCTGAGTGCATGGGTAGAGGTGTCTAATCAGAACAATGGAAATTCTTATGCTAACAACACCAACGTTTTCCATAATATTTCTGTGACCAAAATATTCCCGAAAACCCAAATGGAAGTCAGCTTCCAGCTGATGAATATTTTTAAAAGGCCTAATTTTGATTCAACAACTTTCAGTCCTGCCGGAACTTTTAGAAATTCCACACAATCAGACTGGTATGGTTTTTCCCTTTCATTTGTAAAACGATTTGGAAATCAGAAAGTAAAGACCAACACCAAGACGGATGTCGAGAAAAACGGCGGCGGCGGAAAGTAAAACAGACCATGTTTCCCATATTATAAAAAAGAACTTTTTGAAATTTCAAAAAGTTCTTTTTTATAATAAATAGTTTCAGTCTATTTTTATTCTTTTATTTTTTCTGTGGGCTGATACCCCGGAAGTCCCAGCTGCCACGCTACGAAAGCAAAAATACTTCCCATATTAGCGTAAGCACGTGCAAGATCAGCACCGCCTATATGTCCTCCTTCGTAATCTATTTTTAAAAGTATCGGGTTATCAGAAGCATCATTTGCCATTAATTTGGCCGCAAACTTTGCAGGCATCCATGAAACAACACGACTATCATTGATTCCTGTTGTGATCAAAGTAGCAGGATATTTTTCTCCTTTTTTAATATGATGGAAAGCATCCATTGCTAATAAAGCCTTGAACTCATCCGGTTTTGTTACCGTTCCAAATTCAGGAACATTCCCGGGACCATTAGGAGCGATTTCACCTCTGATAGCATTGGTAGATCCTACATCAACGACCGCAGCCTTAAACAAATCAGGTCTTTCCATAA
This sequence comes from Chryseobacterium piperi, assembly GCF_002285635.2. Taxonomy (NCBI): domain Bacteria; kingdom Pseudomonadati; phylum Bacteroidota; class Flavobacteriia; order Flavobacteriales; family Weeksellaceae; genus Chryseobacterium; species Chryseobacterium piperi. The sequence continues at coordinate 2,400,133 of NZ_CP023049.2, forward strand.
TAGCCATTCCCGAAGTAATACCACCTGCACTACCTCCCCATATCGCTACCTTTTCCTTTGAAGTATAGCCTTCTTTAATCAGGTATTCAGTACAATCTATTAAATCTCTCCAGGTATTGGGTTTCGTCTGTTTGTAACCGGCTTTATGCCAGCTTTCTCCTTTTTCCCCACCACCTCTTACATGGGCAATAGCAAAGATACCTCCTTTCTTAGCCCACATCAGATAGCTCCTGGCAAAGAAAGGGGCAGATAAAATTCCATAACTGCCATATGCCTGTATAAAAACAGGAATATTCCCTGTCTTTTTAAGGTTTTTATCATAAATCAAGGTCAAAGGTACTTCTACTCCATCCCTTGCTTTAATGATTGCTTCTTCAACAACAGCACCGTCAAATTCAGGATAAGCAATCAACGGAACCAGGTTTTCTTCTTCGAATCGGTTCGTTTTTAAATCATATTTTAATCGCCTCGTTTCATTCGCCCATCCTGAACAATAGATCCAGACATCTGAATAGTCCTTTCCTTTAGTCTCTATCGATATACTCCCGACAACAAATGGTAATGGAATAGGAATATCTTTCCCATTTCTGTAAAGATAAAACCGGGCATCAACTCCATTTTTCGTAGTGGTATAATATACCCCATCTTTTGTGACCTCAAAGCTCTTTATCGTCTCCTCTTTTTTCTCCGGAACTAAAATTTCAGGATTTTTGAAATCCGGTTTTTCAAGATTGGTTTTACAAAGTTTAAAATTGGGAGAATTATATCCCGACATAAAATAGACTTCCTTTCCCACAGGTTCTTTATCGTATACTTTGTCTGCCTTATAGTACAGAGGCTTCCAACTTTTAATACCTTTATCAAAATCTTTTCTATCAATAATAAACGTATCAGTAAAAGCATCT